>WQZW01000157.1 GCA_009780545.1 Treponema sp. | reverse complement strand
TGCATCGCCGCTACCGTCAACACTACTATCCAGTACCACTCAAGCATCGTTTCTACCCCCCGCCCTAATCGAGCATATCCCCGAAATCATCCCACCCCCGTTCCACCATCAACAGAACAAGGTAGCCGGCCAAATCGACGATGTCGTTTTTCCGCAGGGATTCCCCGTTGCGTATACGGGAAAGCTTGTCGTCGATGCGGGTAAGGATCGAACTGCCGGCGTCGGCCTTGGAAAAGACGTTTATCGGTTCAAGGGCGGAATTGCCGTAACGCATATTTTTTATCGTGAGGAAATTTGACAGTTCGGCACATACCTTTTCGATTTTATCCTTGGACTGTTTTCACGATTCGAGAAACAGTTTTTTCAGTTTCCATTTTGCGAGTCTTTCTGCGATAAAAATCCCCACGGTCTGCCGATGGACTCAAACCGATGTCCGATCTCCGCTTTGCTTTTCCCTTCCCGGAGCATCTTCCTTATCTCCTTTTCATGTCCGGTGAGCTTCACATTGACCGCCCGCCCCGGCCTGCGCCCCAAAATCACCCCGTCGGTTTTCCGCCCGGCCAGGGCTTCCCGCGTCTGCTGGCTGATCAGATTACGCTCTATCTCCGCCGACAGGCCAAAGGCAAAAGTCAAGACCTTGCTTTGTATGTCGTCCCCCAACCGGTAATTGTCTTTGATGGTCCAGATTTTTACGCCCCGCTCCATGCATCCGGAGAGGATGGACATGATCATAAAAAACGACCTACCCAGCCTGGATAGTTCCGAGCAGATGATGATGTCGCCTTCCTTCACTTCTTTGAGCAGGGTCCCAAGTTGCCGTTTGTCGGGCGATTTCGTACCGCTGATCTTTTCCTCTATCCACTTTTCGATCCTGATTTTCTCCGATTTGCAAAATCGGGCTATCTCAAAACGCTGGTTTACAATGTGTTATTTTACTTAGGAGTGTATTCTTTGGTTTTTTGTGTTCTATTATCTGGCGCGTTTAGTTGGTCGGCAATTTTGGGACGAGTATATTTGTCTTAACAAAAAAGAAAAGAGGGTTGAACCCAAGAGACGGAATTTAATTCTGAGAAAGATTACTGAAATTATTCTGAATCGATGATGAGAAGACGAACCAAAGGAACTCGGCACAGCCTTAAAGCAAATCAATCTGCCCTTCCACCCCCGGAACTAAGCTCGGCCGAGCAAAAACTCTTCAATTTCCACGATCAGGGATTCGGGGGTGGAGGCCCCCGCGGTAATGCCTATTACGGCAAAGTCCAGGAACTCAGGCGGGATGTCGGCGGCGGTTTCTGCCAGGACGGAGGGTTTGCCGGAAGTTTCGGCAACGGCAAGGAGTCGGCGGGCATTGGCCGATTCCCTGCTGCCGACAATCACCGCGGCCTGGACCTGTTCCAATAGTTTGCGGAGGCTGGCCTGTCTTTCGGTAGTTGCCCCGCAAATGGTGTCAACGACCTGGATATCCGGAAAAAAGCTCCGCAGGACTTCGGCTATTGCCGTATATTCGGCCTCGGAAATTGTGCTTTGGGCAACAAGGGCCGTTTTTGTCGGGGTTTGGCCTTTGTCGACCAGGGCGGCAGCCTTCCGCATTGCATCCTCGGCATTGCCGACGACCACACAGGCACTTCGGCCTCCGCCCAACCCGGCCGCCCCCAGTTCCGCATGGCCCACGATGCCGACTATCTCCGCATGGCTTTCCTCGCCGGCCAGAAAGACAAGGTGGCCGCTCTCGGCCAGTTTTCTGGTTTTTACCTGGCTTGCCTTTACCTTCGGGCAGGTTGCGTCCGCCAGCTTTGCCCCTCTCCGGATCAACTCCTGCCGTGCCTCGGGGCTTATCCCGTGGGCACGGACGACAACCGATGCATTTTGAAGATTTTCGGGCAGGGAGGCACCGTCGGGTATGGTCCGCACGCCACGCCGTTCCAGGGATTCCAGAATCCGTCGGTTGTGGATAAGTTCCCCAAGTGCGTAAATCGTTTGCGGACCGTCCGCCTGCTCCTCGGCAAGCCGGACTGCCCGCTTCACCCCCATACAGAAACCCAGTACGTCGGCCCGAATCACTTTTCTCCGGGCCTTCTCCCTGGCTTCCTGCAGGACGGCCATTTTACGCCTTGGACAGTGCCGGCTTGCCGGGTGTTCGGCCCGAGGATGCCGCCGTTTCCTTCCGGGTCTTCGCCACTTTGCGGTTTTCCCAGAAGGTCATAAAGGCCGTGACGATGAAGGTCGTGGTGTAGACGCCCGAAACCATGCCCACCATCAGTGCCTGGGCAAAGTCCCGCATCGCGCCGGTGGTAAAGATGTACAGGGACATTACCGCAAGCATTGTCGTCACCGTCGTGATGATCGTCCTGTTAAGGGTTTCCGTCAGCGAGCGGTTGAGTATGCCGATAAAAGCCTCTTCCGGATACAGCCTTCGGTTTTCCCGTATCCGGTCGAAAACCACGATGGTATTGTTGGTCGAGTAACCCAGTATTGTCAGGATCGCCGCAATCGTGGTGGTGTTGAATTCCATCCTGGTAAGCACGACAAAGGCCACGACGACGATACCGTCATGGACGATACCGAGAACCGCTCCCACGGCATATTGCAGCCTGAAGCGTATCGATGCATACAACAACACCAAAAGCAGGGTTGCGGCAATAAGGATGCCTATCTGGTCGGTAAGATGTCCGGCAAAGCGGGAGTCCACGAAGTCCGACCTGAGGACCATCACCTCTCCCTCGCCGAAGTGGGCCTCGAGGATGTCTAAAATCCCGTCGGCTCCCCGGCCGGCAGCAGTTTCCGCCTCGATAACGTCCGCTATTCCGGTAGCGACCTCAGCCTCATCCGTCATCACCTCATCCGCATATCCGACTTGAGTTTCGTCCCCTTCCAGGGATTGGGTTTCCGGTTCGGTTTCCGTCGGTTGCGGCATCGGCCTTCCGCTTTCGCCCTGAACCCGGATAAGGAAATGCCGGTCGGTCGGTTGACCCATGCTCTGGATGACCACGGTTTCGTCCATGGAAGCCTCGATGACCTCCCGGACGTTGGCAACCGAGATTTCCCGTGCGGCCGGGTCCAACCAGTGAATCCTGAAGGGAACGGCCCCCAAAAGCGGGCTTCCGGTGGCACCACGGGTCAGCCATTGCGATGCGGTTTCGGCCGGAAGACGTAACTCGGCGCTTAGGCCGGGGAGCTGCTCCTGCATGGCACGGGTGATCTCGCCCACGGTGGGATACTCGCCGAAGAGGAAGCTGCGGGACCGCATCTCCATTCCGGCACCCGAGTTGATGATATGGATACCGTTGCCGTCGACGGCGACTCTCGCCGTACCGTCCCCGTCCCATGTCAGGGTAAAGGCCGTGGGTGCGAAACGCACTTCCTGAACCATACCGGCCTGGAAGTCGACTCCGAGGTTGAAGCCTCCCCTCACAAAAAAGAGGGTAATTCCCCCCAGGATGAGCACGGTCGAAAGGATCGTTGCCGGTATGAACATCCGGGAGAAGGGTATAATCTTTCTCATTTCTCCTGCTCCTTACGCCTTGCGTCCCAGGCCGGCGGTTGCCGGCTGGCCGTATCTGCTCCAAGTTATCCTGATCTTCTTGCTACGGAAAACATCGGTGCCGAAGTCGAAGATCAGCCGGGAGACGAACAGGGCGGTAAAAACCGAGGAGAACACGCCGACCGAAAGCGCCACGGCAAAACCCTGGATGGGGCCGGAACCGAGTTGGGCGAGAAACAGGGCCGCAATGAACGTGGTAACGTTGGAGTCCATAACCGCCCAAAACGCCTTCTCGAACCCGATTTCGACCGCGGCCTTTCGCCCCTTGCCCAGACGTAGCTCTTCTTTGATCCGTTCGAAGATGATCACGTTGGCATCGGTGGCCATCCCTATGGTAAGGATGAAGCCGGCAATACTGGGAAGGGTAAGGGTGAAGCTGAATGCCGAAAGCACGCTGAACATGATGTAGAAGTTCAGAAGCTGGGCGACGACGGCATTGATGCCGGCGGATCGGTAGTAGAACAGCATGAAGACAAGGACCATCGCGATCCCGCCGAGCAGGGCGAACAGTCCCTGGCGGATCGTGTCCGCCCCCAGCGATGCGCCGATGCTCTGCTGGCTGGCCACTTCAAGCGTAACCGGAAGACCTGCCGTCCGGAGCATCATGGCGATGTTGTTGGCCTCTTCCATCGAGAAACCGCCGGACAGGCGAACCTGTTCCCGAAGCGGTTCCTGGATGGTGGCGACCGAACGGACCCTGCCGTCAAGCACGATGGCCATGGGCTTTCTTACGTTCGCCGAAGTAAAGCTCCAGAAGATGTTACCGCCCTCGCTACTAAGGAGGAAGGTAACCTGCGGGCCTACCGAAGTGGCATCCTGACTGCGCTCGACCAAGGCCCTGCGGATATGGTGGCCGTCAAGTCCCACGTCCCGCTTTACCGCCACATAGCTGGGCGTCCCGTCGGCATTGCGGACCTGCTCGTTCAGGCCGTAGCGGTCCTGCCGGTACACCCCGAGGATCATCACGTCGTCGCTTACTATGGAAGGATTCAAAAGCTGGCCCGAGGCATCGAAGGTGCCGAAGGGGTTCATCCTGAAGTATTCGTTGAAAGTCGCGGTCGCCTCGTCATCGACGATCTGGAAGGTCAGGCTGCCCCGGCCCATGATGATGTCGTTGATACGCTCCGGATCGGCATTGCCCGGTATTTCCACGTAGATCTGGTCGGCACCCTGCCGCCGTATCACCGGTTCGGTAAGGCCGAACTGGTCGATACGGCT
>WQZW01000156.1 GCA_009780545.1 Treponema sp. | reverse complement strand
GGCTCTGAGGCTGGCGATAGAGTACTGCACGGAACACGACATACTGAAGGAGTTTCTTCAGACGCACTCCAAGGAGGTATTCGGAATGCTGATGACCGAATGGAAACTGGACGACGCCCTGGCCGTCAGGTACGAGGAAGGCTGGGAAGGCGGGTTGGAACAGGGTTTGGAACGAGGTTTAGAGAGGGGCTTGGAAACTACCGCCAGAAACGCTCTTGCACAAGGTCTGACTATGGAAACGGTACAGAAAATTACCGGGCTGGATATGGAAACCATTGCCGGACTTAAAGCGGGCGTTTAGGCTAGGCGGATACATGGGATAAAGTCCTATCTCCATTACGGAACACGACATACTGAGGGAGTTTCCGGGGACGCACTCCAAGGAGGTATTCGGAATGCTTATGACCGAATGGAAACTGGACGACGCCTTGGCCGTCAGGTACGAGGAAGGCTGGGAAGGCGGGTTGGAACAAGGTTTAGAGAGGGGCTTGGAACAGGGTTTGGAGAGGGGCTTGGAAACGACCGCCAGAAACGCACTTGCCCAAGGTCTGACTATGGAAACTGTGCAAAAGATTACAGGGCTGGACATGGAAACCATTGCCGGACTTAAAGCGGGCGTTTAGACGAGGCGTACGCACGTATAAAACCCGCCATTCATTTGTTGCCTCGGGCCGGTTCCGGAATGGGAAGTCCGTGGCGATGTAGTGTTTACTATGGAAGATAATTGCAAAACAAGTCGACGATTCGGGCCGGAGGGTTTGGGCCGCTTTCGGGCCGGACATGAACGTGATTTTCACGGACAAGGCATCCTCACTTACGCTATAACACGGATTATTGTTTTCCGTCCGTGTTTTTCCAGGCTGGCTTATACGCCGCTTTTTATGTAGAGCCATTCATACGCATCCTTAATTCCTTTCAAATACACGCATTCCGGATGCGAAAGCCACGGGACTAAACTGCTCTTCCCAATCGCATAGAAAATAGACGAAAAACTGAAAATGGTCAGTTAATATATTGACATCCATAATTCGTTTATAATATATTCAGATTGGCCTTCGTAGTAAGGCCGGGAAATTAGGATTACCGTAACGGAGAGTAACGATGAAGACGAAGACTATTACGAGGACGCGAGGCCCGGCCCTGCTGACGGCCCTTGTGCTTGCGACGCTTACACTGGGCTGTCCCCCGCCGATTACCGTTCCCGAGGAAGGGGCCAAGACGCTTTCGGGGCTGGGCGATCTTGCGGTTGGGGCCGGAGGGAAGGCCGGCGGGCTGAAGGTAACCTTCAATGCCACCACGCCGGCGGCCGATTCCTACACCGTGTATTATCTGGCCGGAACCGGGAGCGACCGGGAGGCGATCATCGCCGGCAATACGAGCAATGCGGCAAATCCCGGCGGAACGGAAATCGCCGATCTTGAGTACGGCAGGGAGTACGGCGTGGTTGTCGTCGCCAAAAAAGCAGGTTACGCCGACCTGAAGTCGGCCGCAAGGAGCGGGAAGGCCGCGTTGGGGAGTTTTACCGCACCGACGGATTCCGGCACGGTGGCGGCCACGCCGAACCCCGGCGAACTGAGGCTCAAGTTCAATCACACGTCCCCGCAGGCCGACAGCTACAAGCTGTACATTGCCGAGGGTGATCTTGCCGCCGCCGATGTAGTGGCTACGGGTACGGAAATCACCGGCAAGACGGCGGGAGAGGATTTTACCGATAGCGAACTCAAGGGCCTTACCCACTACAGTCTTGCGGTGGTGGCATCCAAGGACGGCTATGCGCCCTTGACCTTCAAGGTGGGAACGGCCGAAACCGTCAGGCTCCCCCAGCTTGCCGAACCTTTGGGATCTACGGTAACGGAAGGGGACGATCCCGGCACGCTGAAATTCAGCTTCGGGCACACTACACCGGAGGCCGATGGCTACAAGCTGTACATCGCCCAAGGTGATACGCTTACCGCCAAACAGGTCGTTGCGGCAAACAGGGAGATTATAGGAGAGGCGGGGACGCCGGGGGTTGCCACCGGGCTTAACGGCTATACCCACTACAGCCTTGCGGTGGTGGCATCGAAGGCAAGGCACGAGGAGCTTACCTTTTTGGTGGGAACGGCCCAAACCGGAAGCCTCGGCCCGCTTGGCGCCCCCGCGAAGGTATTTACGGTTGAGGCCGTGGAAGGCGGACATCTGAACTTCACCTTCGGGAAAACCACGCCGGATGCGGATACCTACACGCTGTACTATATTGAAGAAACCGTTACCGATGTGGCGAAGATTCGTGAGGATGGAAAAAAGAGGACGGTAACCGAAGCGGAGAAAACCGCAGAGAAAGGAAGCATCGACGATCTGGAGGGCCTTACCGCCTACAGCTTCGTGCTGGTGGCCGAGAAAACCGCCTACGAACCATTCGTATCCGACGTGAAGACCGTAACGACGACCATACGCAACTTTACCGCAGGGCCCGACTTTAAAATCAAGCGTGGCGGAATCAACCCTTACGGGCACCACATCGGGGCGATTGACCACCGTGCCTTGGCCTATTCCTTCGGGGACAGCAGTCCGCCGGCCGATGAATACCGGATTTACTATGCCGAAGGTGCCGATCTTTCCGCCGAGGCCGTAATGGCGGGCGGCAAGTTCGTGGAGAGGACAACCGCCGATCCGGGTTATGTCGGAGGCGTTGACCCCGGCTGGGTGTCGGAAACGGATACCTACACTTGGACGGAAAACAGGGTTGAGTACACCGGCGATTACGTAAAGAAGTTCAGCTTTACCATTCCCGAGGATGCCCCTGTTTTCGAGATTGACAGGGAATACAGTGCCGTAGTCGTGGCAAGAAAAGCCGGTTATGGCAACATCCAGTCGGAGGTCATTTCGATAGGGAAAGTACCTAACAGAACCCTTACTATTGACGACCTTGAGGACCCACCGGAGGTGCACCCTGTGTACGGGACGCAGCAGCATGTCAGGATCGCCGTGGTGCTTTCGGGGAATACCCCGATTGGGCTTTCCGTGCCTCAGGGGAGGAGACCGCTTGGCGTGGGCTACCGCGATCCTGGCACAAAAACCTTTGTATTTTACGAGCTTGACATACCCAATAACGTCATTGGTCAGTACGACCCGACAAAGCCGTGGACCAAAGACCAAGCCAACCGACCTGTCGCACTGTCCGACACGGAAAGGCAACCTCCGGGTCTTACCGATGGCAGAAGTGATGGCCATTTCCGGTACATTACCACGAACGGCGGTACTTCCTTCGGTATGCCCACTCCGCTTAACGTTACCATCTCAATGGTGATGGAATTCCCATGGAAGCAATTCGGTAGACAGTAGCCTGTACTGCAAGTGTTGATCGTCTTTGGCCCGGTACCAAGGTGCCGGGTCAAAGATCTCCGCTCGTCTTGGCGGAAAAAGTGGCACCCTGCCGGTGAGGGCGGGGCGTTGCGGGGTGGAACCCCGCTCGGGGGGTAACGGAAAACGCCGAAGGCGGTTGGAGTTAGGGGGGCTTGGCCCCCCGCATTGGGAACCGGTTTCCGTGCCGGCCGGCCTACAGGATACGCCAGCCCAGGCCGATCCGAACCGTCGGCCCGGAGGACAGCCCGCCAAGTTTCGGGGAGTCCTCCTCGGTCAGGGTTTTGACCGTCTCCAGGCTCAGTTTTTCCTGCCGGCTCATGAGGCGGATGCCGTACAGGAGGTCGCCGCGGAGGAAGAGCCGGTCGGTCAGGTCGAAGCTCGCCCCGGCGCCGAGTCTTACGAAGAGGACGTTCCAGTCGGAGATTTTGAAGTTGCCGTTCAGGTGCGCGTCGGTGGAGCCGGCCGGCGGGTTTGTGCGGTCGTAGACTGCGGGGCCGTCGGTTCTTCTTTGCGAAAGGGCGAGGTGCCAGTCCATTCCCAGCAGGGGAAACAGGGTAAGTCTTTCCCCAAGGGCGAAGGGATACCTGCCCAGAAGCGAGACGCCCAGCGAGCTTTCCCAGCCACGCCCGCTACGGGAAAAGTCGTCCAGTTTTTGCCCGCCGACGGTTACCGGTTCGTCGAACGTGCCGGTTCCGCCGAGGAAGCCCACGTAAAGCGTGGCGTAGGTCGCGTCGAGGAAGGCGAAGGCTCCGCCCTCAAGCAGGTTCACGTTCTGATCGGCCCGAAAGCTTGCCTCGCCCTCGCCGGCCTGTATCCGGTAGCGGGTGAAATGCCCGCCGATGCTGCCGCCTGAGCCGGCGCTGAGCGAGAATCCGCCGGCGCCGTCCTGTGCGAAAACCGCCGAGGTGCAGAGGACGGTCAGGGCCGTAAAAAGAACCATCGTTTTCATTTGCAAGTTCTCCTTCGTGAGACAACGGCGGGTATAATTTCCGACCGTTTCGTTATTTTGGTCATATTATGGATAGTTTTGCATATTTGGTCGGTTTTGTCAAAGGCGTTGAGCGGGGAACTTTCACGGCGACAAAAAACGCCTTCCCGGGAGTGGGAAGGCGTTCGGTTTATGGGGCCTTAATCTGCCCTACTTGTCGCTGCTGATCCGTACAGGGCTGGTTTCGTGGGTAGTTTTGTTGTTGCCAAGTCTGCCGTTGTTGTTGTTTCCCCAGGCCCACAGCGTGCCGTCCTCATTCACGGCCATGCTGAAGTTCTGTCCCGCGGACACGAACCTCCATTTTGAGCCTGCCTCTACGGATACCTCGACGGGAGAGGTTTTCTCTTCGTTCGCACTACTGCCAATCCCAAGCTGGCCGGAGGTACTGCCATTGGATCCCCATGCCCAGAGGTATCGGTCGGCCTGAATGCAAATGGTGAATGTG
>WQZW01000155.1 GCA_009780545.1 Treponema sp. | reverse complement strand
GCACTTGTCGGCAACGGCCTTCATCATCGCCTCCGGTCCGCAGGTGCAGACGGCGGCGTACCGGCCCGGCTCAAGGTGATCGGTGATGCGGCCGGGTTTGCCGGAACTGCCGTCCTCGGTCGCCGTAACCGATTCCGGGCCTTGCTCAAGGAAGGGCAGGTCGGGTTTGGTCCTGAAACCGGCATATATATGGAAGAGAAAGCCCTTCCCTTCGCGCTCGTTCTCGGCTTGCAGGGCCAGCAGGGGGGCAATGCCCACGCCGCCGCCGACCAGGGCAACCGGTTTGGCAAGGCTTTGCGGCCGGGGCAAAAGTTCCTCCCAGGCCTTTCCCATCGGGCCTGTCAGTTCGGCCCGGTCGCCGGGGAGCATGCGGGCAAGTTCCTCCGTTCCCCGGCCCCGTTTTGCCACCAGAAAGCCGATCTCGCCGTCCCCGACAAAGGCCACGCTGAGGGGCCGGGCAAGGAAAACGCCGGAACGCTCGGGTTTTACCATAAGGAACTGGCCGGCCCTCGGAGGCGGGGCGTCCCAGGCGAAGTTCAGGAGGAAGAGGTCCCCGAATTCTTCCCGTCTCCGCAGGACGTGGACGGCGTGCTTCATCCGGCAACCGCTCCCCGTATCGCATCCCGCATCTTCAGGGCCTCTTCACGGGCGGCTTCGGCGGCAAAGGCCAGGGGGGAAAGGCCGGCTGGCGAAGTTTTACCCTTCCAGGCGGTGAGTATCGAGCGGGAAGCGTTGACCACCCCGCCGTTGCCCTCCCGCAAAAGCAGGGCCGCATCGGCCGCCCCGCCGCCCTGCGCCCCGTAGCCGGGTATCAGGAAAAAGAGGTCGGGGTAGGCCCGGCGTATCTCGGCGGCCTCTTCCCGTTCCGTGCAGCCGACCACCGCACCGAAAGGTCCGTACCCGGAATCGCCCGGCTGCCCTGCAAGCCGCGCTTGCTTTGCAAGTTCGGCCAGCCTGTCGCCGACGGCCCGGTACAATGGTCGGGCTTCACCGCCTGAATCCACCTTCAGGCATTGGAAATCCCGCATGCCCTTGTTGCTGGTCCGCATCAGCACGAAAGCGCCCTTGCCTTCGGCGGTCCGTATCCAGGGTTCCAGGGAATCCATCCCCAGATAGGGGGAAAGGGTGACGAAGTCCGCCTGGAATTCACCGTGAAAGTGGGCGCGGGCGTAGCGTTCGGCGGTATCGGCGATGTCGCCCCGCTTGATGTCGGCGATCACCAAATGGCCCCGCTTGCGGATATAGGCCAGGGTTTCGGCATAGACCGAAAGGCCGGCCAATCCAAGCTCCTCGTAGTAGGCGATCTGCACCTTGAAGCAGGCGGCCACGTCGCAGGTGGCATCGACCAGGGCCTTGTTGAAGTCGAGGACGGCCCCGGCATCGGAGCCGAGTTCCGGGGGAAGATGCTCGATTGCCGTGTCCAGGCCCACGCAGACATGCCCCTTGTCCGCAACGCTGCGAAAAAGCCTTTCCATGTTATGCATCGGAACCTCCCTGATAGACGATGCGTCCCCGATTCACCGTCATAAGAACTTTGCCCCGGAGTTCCCGGCCCTCGAAGGGCGTACATTTCCCCTTCGACTTGAACCTCGCCGGATCCACCGTCCACCGGGCGTCGGTATCCACGATGACGAGGTCGGCCCGCAGGTCCTCGGCAAGCCGGCCGCGGTCGTGCAGACCGAGTATCCGTGCCGGGTTTGCGCTCATCAAGGCGGAGAGACGGGAAAGGCCCATGTCGGCAAGCCGGGTAAGACAGACGGCAAAGGCCGCGTCGAACCCGGTAAAGCCCGGCGCGCCCGAGATCTTGTCCGTCCGGGAATGGGGAGCATGGTCGGTGGCGATGGCATCGACGGTACCGTCAAGCAGGGCTTCCTCGACCGCCCTGCGGTCCTCCTCGGTCGCCAGGGGAGGATTCACCCGACCGAAACTTTCCTCGCCCATCCGCACCGCATCCTCGACGGTGGCCCCCAGGTGATGGGGCGTGACTTCGCAGGTCAGGAGAAAGCCCAGGTCGACGTATTTGCTCCCCTTGGCCCTGCGGATGACCTTAAGCGATTCCTTGGTGGAGACATGGGCGATGTGCACATGGCAGCCGGCCTTGCAGCCCAGCTCGATCGCCCGGCTTACCGCATCGGCCTCCGTATCGCCGGCATCGCAGTGGCAGGAAACCGGAAGCCCCAGACGTTTCGCCTCGGCCATCGCCGCAAGGAAAATCCCCTCGTCAAGCACGTCCTTGCCGTCCTCGGAAAGCATCAGCACGGACCGAAACTGCCTTTCGCCCTTCCCGCCCGGCCGCAGGTCCCTGATGCCGGAAAGCTCCCTGCCTTCCATGCCTCGGGTCAGCGACATCACCGGGTACAGGTCCAACAGGCCCAGGCTGTCGCTTCGGGCCTTCAGCGCGCTGGTCTTTTCCGCAAGGTCCATCACCGGGTCGGTGTTGGCCATACAGACCGCCGTAACGAAGCCGCCCGCGACCGCCGACAGCGAAGCTGACTCCAGCGTTTCTTTTTGGGGAAATCCGGGTTCCCGGAAGTGGGCGTGCAGGTCGGTAAAGGCCGGCATCAGAACCGCCGTCTTCGGCAGGTTCTTGCCGTCTATGGTGATGTCGGCTTCCGGCCTCTTCCCCACCCCGCCCATCACCTTGACGATCCTGCCGCCCTCGACGATCAGCGATCCGAAATCGTCCCCGGCAAAATCGACCATCCTGAAATTCCTGAAAGCCAGCCTCTCCACTTCCGCCCTCCATTCCTCCCGCCGATTTGTTCTATTTTTAAGGGGTCAGGTACCCCGCGGAACGGAATAACCCGGGAGGGGGGCCAAGCCCCCCTTCGTTCCAGACTTGCTACAATTACGGCGTGGAGTTTTGCGACGCAAAACTCCCTAAAGAATTGCGGAGGGCTTACAGCCCGTAGCAATTCTTCCACTACCCCCCGAGCGGGGGTTCCACCCCCGCAACGCCCCCGGTCCAATCTGCCGAAGGCAGATTGGATCAACCGGCGGCATTCCTGCCGGGGCGTGGGATTTGTTCCACAAATCTCCCAAGTCAATCATCCAAAGGACGACGGCCCGCCCGTCCTGATTTCGTCGCAGTATTCGCAGCGGTAGGTTCCCAGCGCGGCATCTTCCAGATGAAAGACATGTTCGACGTACTTCTCCGTCGAGGTGATGCACCGGGGATTCTTGCAGACCAGGACGTTCCGCACCTTGGCCGGAAGCTGCAGCTTGATCTTTTCCACGATATTGCCGTTCTTGATCACGTTGACGGTGATGTTCGGATCGATAAGGCCCAACGCGTCGAAATTGATGGTAATGGCGTTGGCGATCTTGATAAGGTCCTTCCTGCCCATAATGTCGGAATTGGCGTTCATCACCAGGGCCACGGTGTAGCGGGCCTTGTCCAGCTCCAGCCAGTTGAATATCCGTATCCCCTGCCCCGCCTTGATATGATCGATGACGATGCCGTCGGCGATCTTGTTTACTTCCAGGTTGTTTTCCGCCATCAAATTCCCCCCAGCACCGATGCCAGCAGCGCCATCCTGACATACATCCCGTACCTCGCCTGCCTGAAGTAGGCGGCCCGCGGATCGTCGTCCACCTCGACGGCGATCTCGTTGACCCTGGGCAGCGGATGCAGGACGATGAGGTCTTTCTTGCCCAACGCCATTTTCTGCCGGTCCAGCACGAAGGTGTCCTTCAGCCGGATGTAATCTTCCTCGTTGAAGAACCGCTCTTTCTGGACACGGGTCATGTACAGCACGTCGAGTTCCGGCATGGCCTGTTCGAGATCCCGGGTTTCCTCGAAGTCGATGTTCTGGCTCCTCAGCATCGTGGTGATGTATTCCGGAATGGCCAGTTCCGGGGGTGAGACGAAGACCAGCCTGATGCCCGGATAGCGGGCCAGTGCCTTGGCCAGGGAATGCACCGTGCGGCCGAACTTGAGATCGCCGCAGAAGCCGACTTTGAGGTTGCGCACCTCGCCATGGAGGCTGCGGATGGTGAACAGGTCGGTGAGTGTCTGGGTCGGGTGATGGTGACCGCCGTCGCCGGCGTTGAGGATCGGCACCCCGGAATAGCGGGATGCGAGGAGGGCGGCCCCTTCCTTGGGGCTGCGCATCACGATAATGTCGGCGTAGCTTGCCGCCATGCGGACCGTGTCGGCCAAGCTTTCGCCCTTGACCGCCGAACTGGACGACGGATCGGAAAAGCCCAAGTAGTTGCCCCCGAGCCGGAGCATCGCCGCCTCGAAACTCAGCCTTGTCCTGGTACTCGGCTCGAAAAAAAGTGTCGCCAACAGCTTTCCCCGGCAACTTTCCCGAAGAAAACTCCCATCGGACTCGGCTTTTTCGGCCAAGCCGAACAGTTCTTCCGTCTCTCCAAGGCTGAAATCTCCGGGCTCGATCAGGCAACGCCCCTGCAACATATTTTTCCCCTTTGCTTGGCTTTTCCTTGAGGAAAACAATGGCATGGCTGTCGGAAAAAGTCAACGGTCCAATCGGCCATGGGCCGATTGGACTCGGAGAATTGTTCGCTCTGCTTTTGGCAGAGCGAACAATTCTCCACCCCTCCGGCTGTTCTTCATCCGTAGGATGAAGAGCAACCGGAGGCCTTTGTCTACCTTCGGATTTCCGGCGGCCGGCAAAACCTTGATCCTGTCGGCCGAGGCCCCGAATCAGCCTTCCGGCCGGGGGACGGGATTGCAGTTCCGCTTCGCCCATTCCGGCAACAGGACGGTCCAATCGGCCATGGGCCGATTGGACTCGGAGAATTGTTCGCTCTGCTTTTGGCAGAGCGAACAATTCTCCACCCCTCCGG
>WQZW01000154.1 GCA_009780545.1 Treponema sp. | reverse complement strand
GCCCTGCCTGCCGGTTCCGCCGCCGAGGCCCTGCGGACGCTCGGGGAACGCCCGGTGTCGCTGATCCTCCTGGACCTGATGCTGCCGGATATGCCGGGCGAGGAACTTTGCCGCAGGGTGCGGGAACTTTCCGCCGTCCCGATCATCATGATGACGGCCAAAAGCGACGAGGAAAGCATCGTTCGGGGACTGGAACTGGGGGCCGACGACTACGTTACCAAGCCCTTCAGCCCCAGGCAGTTGATGGCGAGGGTTGCCGCGGCCCTCAGGCGGGGCGAGGGGCGGACCTCGGGAACCGAGCCGCTGGTCGGGGAAACGGCCGGCAGCATCCGCATCGAGGGCAGGACCGTCCGGCTCACCCCCAGCGAGTACCGGATACTGCGGCTGCTGAAGTCGTCGCCGGAGCGGACCTTCAGCAGGGACGACATCATCGAGGCGGTCAAGCCGGACGATTACGACGGCTTCGACCGCACGATAGATTCCCACATCAAGAACCTGAGGCGGAAGATCGAGGCCGATCCCAAGACTCCGCACTACGTCCTCACCGTCCACGGATTCGGCTACCGCTGGGGAGGAAATCCGTGAGTATGAGCCTTCGTTCCCGGATGATCCTCAGCTACTCGCTGTTCGTCTGTTTCTTCCTCGCCATTTTGGGCCTCCTCACCAACCGGTTCGCCCTGGGCCTGTTCGGGAACTTCGTCAACGACAACGCCGACCGGCAGAGTTTGGAGATCGCCGAATCGCTGTCCGAACAGTACCTGCCGGAAACCGGCGGCTTCGACCTTGCCGCCCTGCGGATCATCGCCATGCAGGCCGACCAGCGGGGTTTCTTCCTTATCATGGAGGATGCCGCAGGAAGGACGCTGCTGGACACCCAACGCTTTCCGGAGCAGAACCGGATGCGGATGCAGCAGATGCACCGGCAGATGCACGGCCGAAACGGGATGTCGGGCCGAATGTCGCCGCAAAACCTGCCCATACCGGAGGCCGACTACAGGGAGCTAAGCTTTCCCCTTCTCCATGGCGGGACCGAAGTCGGCACGGTGCGGATACGGACGGCAACCCACTTCCTTCTTGACGAAGGCCAGCTTGCTTTTATCGAAGCCCTGGGCAGGCTCCTTCTGTACATGGGGATCGCCTTCGCCCTTTTGAGCATACCGGTAACCTGCATCCTGGCGAACGGACTTTCAAGGCCCATCCTACGGGCTTCCGGAGCGGCAATGCGGATGGCCGGCGGGAACTGGAAGATACGGCTGCAGGAAAGCGGGAACATTCGGGAGATCGGGGAACTTTCCGGCGCCCTGAACCACCTTGCCCGGGCCCTGCAGGAGGGGGAGCTGCGGCAGAAACGGCTAACCGTCGACGTCGCCCACGAACTGCGCACCCCGCTGACCACCCTGCAGGGCAACATCGAGGCGATGATCGACGGGGTCTGGGAAACGACGCCCGAAAGGCTGGCAAGCTGCCATGAGGAGATCGTCCGGCTTTCGGCCCTGGTCCGGGACCTGCAGCGGCTTTCCCTGCTGGAAAACGAGGCCCCGGAACTCCGCCCGACGGATTTCGACCTTCGGCCGCTGCTCGCCGACCTGGTGGAACGCTTTGCCCCGGAAGCCGGCGCAAAGGGCGTCGCCGTAACGCTCGGCCCCGGAGACTGCCGGCTCCATGCCGACCGGGACCGGCTGACGCAGGTGTTCGTCAACCTCCTGTCCAATGCCGTCAAGTACACCGACAAGGGCCAAATCGAAGTGGGGATACTGCCTGAGAAAAAGGCCGTGGAGGTTTCGGTGGCCGATTCGGGCGTGGGCATTCCCCCCGAGGACCTTCCCCGCGTCTTCGAACGCTTCTTCCGTTCCGACCGATCCCGCAGCCGGAACACCGGGGGATCCGGCATCGGCCTTGCCATCACCGAGACCATAGTCGCCGCCCACGGGGGCAAGATCCGGGCGGAAAGTTCCGGCAAGGGCAGCGTTTTTACGGTGAGGCTGCCTTTGGGGTGATGCAGGCGGGCAGGAACATCCCTCCGACGATTTTGTTCTTTTATTCTTCAATTTGCCTTATCTAGGTATTTCCGATTTTCATTAATGAATTTATACCTTTCGTCATAGTATGGCACAAATAGCAACCAAAAAAAAATGCGGAAAAAATTTACCGGTTACAAGAACTGGGGTTCGGGCATTTGTACAAAGTTTGCAAATTGGGGAAACTGAGGTGCTATGAAAGACAACATATCCGAGGACTATGTCCGCCTTTTGGTGAGCAGGAACCTGAAACGCCTGAGAATGATGCAGAATCTCTCGCAACTTGGTTTGGCGCACGTCGCCGAACTTACCCACAATTTTATCAACGACATCGAGAACTGCAAAAAGGGCATTTCGGCAAAAACCCTGGCGAAACTTTCGGTCGCGCTCAACGTGGAACCGCATCAGTTTTTTCTGCCGGAAAGCATGGCGGGAAACAAGATGCGGCCCTATGTCGACGACTTTAACGATGCGTTGCAGAAAATCATCAAAGACCTGACCGAACAATATCTGAAAGGGGGCTGAGGGTTCGGGCTGCCGG
Source organism: Treponema sp. (assembly GCA_009780545.1). The sequence goes on along the minus strand of WQZW01000154.1, from coordinate 2,264 downwards.
CGGCCAGTCCCGCTCCTCGATGAATCGGGACGCAAGGGCCGCGGTCTTCAGCACGTTCTCGAAAGTGGCCAGTTCCCGTATTTCGGCGGGCGAGAACCAGCCTATCCCGCCGACCTCCTCCTTTCGGGGCTTCAGCTCGAAGTTCAGGGCCCGGCATAGGAACACCAGGTCGATGTGGTTGTGAAGACCGTTGCCCTCGATGTCCTCAAGCAGGATGGTGAAGGGCATTTCCAATTCCCGGCAGTGGTTGTCCCGCAAGTCCAGCTTCCGGCCCGTGTCGATGATTTCCGCGGCGATTCCGGTTTCCTCGAGAATTTCCCGAAGGGCGGCATCGGTCGGCAGTTCGTCCGGCTCGACATGCCCCCCGGGGGGTAGCCAAACGCCGAGCTTGTTGTGCCGAATCATCAGGATTTTGTTCTCCGGGCCGAAGACGATGCCGGTTGCGGTAAAGTGGTTTTCCACCATGCCGTTCCCCAAGGCTAGTGCGGCCAAGGGCCGGAGCCCGCCCGCAGCAGCCGGACTTCCCCGGCCGACAAGTCCAGTATCGTCGAAAAAATACGTTCCCGATCCTCGCCGTCGTCCAGAACCATGTCCAGCCAGTCGATGCCCTCAAGTTCCCAGCCTCCCTCGAAAAGCTCCTCCTCGGGGATTGCCGGAAGGCCGTCGGTTTCGGCTTCCGGCAGTTCCGGCTCGGTGCCTTCCCGCAGATGGCGTTTGGCCGTTATCGAGTACAGCGGGGAGCCGAGCGCGTCGATGAGGGCCAGCGGCACCCGGTGATCCGGGATGCGTATCCCGACCTCGTGCCGGCGTATGCCCAGGGCCTTTTCCGTTCCGGCCAGCGTCCGGAGGATGAACACGTAGGGCCCGGGCGACAGCCGCTTGATCAGCCGGAACTGGGCGTTGTCCAGGTTGCACAGCTCGCCGAACTGGGCGATGCCGGAGCATAGCAGGGTAAAGTGCCGCTCGTCCCGCTCGCCGGCAAACCGCCTGAGCTTGGCGATGCCGGCCTTGGACCGGAGCGAACAGACGATGCTCCAGCTGCTGTCCGTGGGCACGGCGAGGAGGGCCCCGTCGCCCAGCGCCTTCACCGCCCTTGCGATGATGCGGTCGTCGATGTTTCCGGCCACCAGATACTCGATCATAACGTCCCTTGTCCCGAAATCGACCTAGCCGAGACGGTTCAATTGTACCGGAAAAACGGGGATGCGCAAATGGTCCTGAACAAAAAAACATTGACAGTACCCTACGGGCGTGCTAACATTGTGCCAGAGGTTTAATCATGGTTAGAAGTTTTTGGAAAAAAATTGCGCCGCTTTTTGCGGCGGCAATGGCAGGGGCGTTGCTGCTTGGGGCATGCGCAAGCGTGGCCACGCCGGTTGTACGGGAAGAAGGAAAGGTTTACGAACTGGTCCTTCTTCATACCAACGACTACCACGGATCCATCGTGCCGATGAACGGGCAGGGAGGAATTGCGGAAGTAGCCACGCTCGTAGGCTCGGTAAGGGCGGAGAACGCGAACGTTCTTCTGCTTGACGCCGGCGACATGAACGCGGGCCAGCCGATCTCCAATATGTTCGGCGCGGAACCGGACATTCGCGCCTACAACATGATCGGCTACGACGCGATGACCTTGGGAAACCACGAGTTCGACAGGGGAAGGGCGCTCCTTAAAACCCAGATGTCGATGGCCAACTTCCCCTTCCTTTCGGCCAACGTGCTGGAAGGAAGAAGTCCGCTCGCAAAGCCCTACGTCGTCAAAAACTACGACGGATTCCGCGTCGGCATTTTCGGAATCACCACCGCGCGATCCACGGTGCTTGCCGCAAATTCCTTCACCGCCAGGCTTAACTTTACCGACGAAATCGCCGCCGCAAAGAGAATGGTCGAAACGCTCAGGGACAAGGAATACGTGGACATAGTGATCGCGCTCGTTCACATGGGGGACAGTAACGAGACCGCCGATCACGTTTCCTCGCTGGACCTCGCCGCTGCGGTACCGGGAATCGACCTGGTGATCGACGGCCATCACCACACGCTTTTCCCCGAGCCGAATCTCGTGGGCGGACACACTCCGGTCGTTTCGGCGGGGGATCGCGGCCGGTGGGTCGGGCGCGCGGACATTTCGATCAGGGACGGCGAGATTGTCGGCTTTAACTGGAAAACGATACCCGTAACGGGTTTCGCTCCGGAGCCGGGCGTCGTGGCAATACTGGCCCCGTTTATCGAGAAAGCCGATGCGTCGCTCAAGGAAGTCGTCGGTTTTG
>WQZW01000153.1 GCA_009780545.1 Treponema sp. | reverse complement strand
TTTCTTCGGTACCTGTCGGCCCATCCCACCGGCTACGGTTCCCTCTTCCCGGGAATAGGCGAAACAGCCCAGCCAATCCGGGCGGAGCTTTTCCTGAAAGGCCTGCAGCTCGGTAAAATCCGCATCGGTTTCCCCGGGAAAGCCCACGAGCAGCGTCGTGCGGAGAACTGCGGCGGGAAGGCGGCCGCGGATCGTTTGGGCAAGGCCCAGATAGGCTTCGGCCGAACCCTGCCGTTCCATCGCGGTCAGGATTCCCTTCGAGGCATGCTGGAAGGGAAGGTCGAAATAGGGCAGTATCCGTCGGTCGTTTTCCATTACGTCGAGCAATTTCAGAGGGAAGGTATCCGGATGCAGGTACAGCAGTCGAACCCAGAAATCGCCCTCAAGCCGACCTATGGCCTGCAGCAGTTCGGGCAGCCGCTGGTCGCCGTCCTTGTAGGCGCAGATGTCCTGCCCCACGATGCAGAGTTCCCGTATCCCCCGGGCCAGAAGCTGCCGGCATTCGTCGAGAATGTCGGCCATCGCCCGGCACCGCATCGCTCCCCGTATGTGGGGAATCGCGCAAAAGCTACAGGTATGGTTGCAACCCTCGCTGATCTTGACGTAGGCCGAACCGGGCAGGGAAAGCAGCGGGCGGGAACCGGTTCCCGGCTCCTCGCCAAAGGTCCGCCCAAATTCCGCAGTCGCCGGATCAAGGTCCGTCTTGAGGCCAAGGCCGGCGACCGCTTCGGTGATCTTCGAGATATCGTCCGTACCGAAAAAGCCGTCGGCCTCTGTCAGGGATTCCCTGAGTTCCTCGGCGTAACGCTGGGCAAGGCAACCGGAAAGGAGAATCTTTTTGCCGGGGAACAGGTTCCGCCAGAGAAGCACCGCATCGACGGACTCCTGCTTGGCATCCTCGATAAATCCACATGAATTGACGATGACAAGGTCGGCATCCTCGGCTTCCGGGGCTTCCTGCCAGCCGGCGGCGTTCAGCCTGGCCATCATATTCTCGGCGTCGACCTGGTTTTTCACGCAGCCGAAGGGATCAAGATGATAGCGGAGGCCATCAGGTTTCAAGGCGTACAACCATCAAGCGGAATACATTGTCCTCGCCCCGAAACCAGCGGATGTCGGCAACCACGACCTCGCCCGGAGTCCCGATCTCGACGGGCACGGTCCTTCCCCCGCCTATCACCTGAAACCTGCCGGCCTGTGCGTTGGAAGTCCATATCCGGATACCGTTGTTCAATTGGGGCACGGTAAGTTCGTCCAACCTCTGGAAAAACCGTTCGTTCCGGTCCCGGCGGTTCGGTTCGGCAAGAACCTCGTAGCGGAACATGTTGCCGGCAAGGAAGTTAGCCTGGAAGGTAAAGGGATACGGAGTGGGCGAGGTGAAAATTACCGTGGATTGGGATTGGGCCGTCACGCTTGCGGCCCCGGTCGGCACCACCTCGATTTCCGGGATGAAGGAGCTGGCCGTGTAGCGTTCCAGGCGGAGCTGAACCCCCATCGAGACATTGTTCCGCTCGAACTCCATCGCATCGATACGCAGGTCCGGCGATCCGGTTCCGTCAAAATCGACATTGGCATGCCGGCTCAGGGCAACGAGGACCCTCTCCCCCGGCGCATCGATAACGACCTCGTTGTCCTCGATCCCCACGAGCCGAATTCTCTGCTGAACGGTCTCTCCGGTACTTAACGGAAAAAACACCAGAACCGAATCTCCGGCAAAAAGGCGATGCTCGAAATTGTCGTCGTCCATAACGTACTCGATGGGCAACCGTTCGGGCAAATTCGGAGCGGCCGTTTCCACCTGCCGTCGGCTAGTCAGCAGAAGGAAAATACCCGTAACGATCGCCACGAATACAAGGGCCGAAGCCGCAATGAGCGCGACTTTCGGTATAATGGAAGGTTTCCGCAGCAGCTGTTCCACCGGAATCGGTTGCTCCTGGATTTTGATGGCACGGTACATGTCCAGAAGATCCTCGACTTCAAGCCCAAGGTAACCCCCGTAGTTTCGGATGAAGCCGGTAATGTACGGTTCCCCCGGAAACGAGGAGAAATTCTCCACCTCAAGCGCCTCGAGGTACCGCATGGCCAGCTTGGTATCGGTGGCCACCTGTTCGAGACTGAGTCCCTTTCCCTCCCGAGTCTCCTGAAGTTTTTGGCCAAGAGATTCCACGTTTCCTCCAAACCGCTCAGTTAGAGTTCCTGAACATAAAATTAGTAATAGTGCTGGAACCGGCCGGCGGCGTGTAGGCAAACCGCAGTTCCGGAATTCCCGTATTTATCCTGATACTGGAAAAGTCGAACTGAACGACGACATTCGCCATCGTGGTCGCCTCGATACGTCTGATAAGGTTGGTCTTCGGGTTCACGCTCAGGATGATCTCCCTAAAGCCTTCGGAAATGTTCCTCCTAAGCAGCCGTATCTTGACCACCTGCTCCTGCGAACCGGCCTCCAAAGGTATTGGTTCCGGGCTACTGACAAAGGCCGGCACGTAGTTTCGCCTGAGCAGCAGAAGCCCCTCCTCGCTGGCAAGACTCGCCCCCGCCGTACTGCTGTTCCCCCCGATCTCCTGATTCAGAACGACACGAAGGTCCGGCAGGAAAACGGTAAGCGAACCGCCGGCAAACACGATAACCTGGTTCGACGGCTGGGAAAAGTCGATCCGCATCGACGACGGGGCAAGGTAACTCGCCGTCCCGACCATATTCGACCCACCGGAGCGGATGGCAATCTCCGCCTCGTAGTCCTGCACCGTGGCATAATGGGCCGAAAGCGCCTGCATAAAGCGGTCGGCCGTAAGTATCTCCTGTGAGTCCACCTGCCAAGCCGTCAAAACGGCCAGAACCAACGCAACGGGCAAAACTTTCATCGTTCCCTCTCTTCCGTAATGCTCCATAGTATACAATCGCACGGACCTTTACAAGCACGCCCCGCCTATGCCTGGTAAACAAAACCCACCTCATGCGGTTACGCGGCATCTTGAAGGGGAGCAATCTTTATGAGGGGGGCCAAGCCCCCCTGAGCCGGAGCCTTGCTACGCAAGTCTCCGGCTACCCCCCGAGCGGGGTTCCACCCCGCAACGCCCCGCAGCAATGGGTGGAGTTTTGCAGCGCAAAACTCCAAGCCAATCCGCTATCGGCGGATTGGCCTTTCACCCCCAACGCCCCGCATTTTCTCCAAAGCGGAACCATGCGGGAATTTACTTGCGGTTATTTTGTTACAAAATTGAATTACCGAAGCACCGGCGGAAGAAGGCAGTATTTTTGACGGAGAGTCCGGGCCGAGGCCCGGAAACCGGGGCCCTAACCTTTTCTAGCCAAGACCGGGAATCGAACCCGGGACCTGCACATTACGAGTGTGCCGCTCTACCGACTGAGCCATCTTGGCAGTTATCGACAAGGCCATCCTACAGGCTTGAAGCGGAAAGTTCAAGCCCGCGGGAGTCCCCTGATCGTCAAATCCCCTGAAGTTCCCCGTCCTTTTCGATAACCCTTTCCGTCCCGTCCTCGAACACCGCCGTGATCGTGGGATTTTTGATGATGCCGTCGAGGTGAATCAGGCTGGGAGCATCCTCGTCGTAGTTGGAACCGATGGCGAAATGGCAGGTGCGGAAGGCCTTCTCGTCTTCCAGTATCTTGCCGGTTATCCGGGCCGCCGGGTTCAGCCCGATGCCCAGCTCGCCGATATTGCGGGAGTTGCGGGCGTAAATCGCACCGCTGCCCGCCGGCAGCTTTCCGGTACGTTCCAGGCCGGCGGCATTGGTCTCGGCGGTTACTATCGTGTCCAGCAGCTTCTGCATCTCCTCTCCGCCGGACATATCTTTGACAAAACCCTTGTCCACGACGCACCTGATCGGCGTTTCGATCAGCAGGGCACCCTTTCCCAGGCTTATCGAGCCGTCAAAGGCGATAACGCCCGACGTCGTGCCGTTCTCCGGGCTGATGAAGGTTTCGCCCGCCGGCAGGTTTCCGCCGGTGCCGGGCACGGAGAAGTTCCCGTCGTCGGTCTTGGCTTCCCGCCCCCGTAGGCCGACGGTTACGTCCGTGCCTCCGGGAGCCGTCACCTTGACCTGCACCGCCTTGTCCAGTATCCCCTTGAGGACCGCACAACGACGCTGAAGTTCGGTATAGTCGATGGGAACGGTGCGGACAAAGGAATCCACCGTGGTCGAGGGCGACCAGAAGGAACGGCAGGTTTTCTCGCCGTACATCTGCAGGTGAAACACATTGTCGTATTGAACGCCATTATGGGTGTAGGGAGACGCAATGCCCTTCTCGTCCTTGCCCATCTTCTCCTCGCTGATAGAGATGACCACGCTGGGCTTCGAGGCAAAAGCGGAAATGACGGCGGCTTCAGCGAAGTGCATGAGGGGCTTTACCGGTTGGTAGATAAGCACCGGCCTTCCGCCCGCATCAAGGCAGGCATCGTACAGAGCCTGGGCTATGACCGCAATATCCGGAGTGGGATTGGCGATGATAAGCACATGCTCAAGCGGCCGAACCTTTAGTGAAACCTCGACGGCGATCCTTGCCGCCTCCTTCAGGCGGGCAAAGTCGGCATCCATATTCGCGGAACCCAGATTTGAAAATTTCGACGGGTTCTTTTCCATAAATCCTCCTTTTTACTCCGCAGGTCCGAGTTCTATTCCCGGGAATCGCGGCACTCGATCACAAAAACCGGCTTCCAGGAAAACAACGCTCCCTTAAGACCCCAAAATCCGAATGAAACCCGACTTTCATTGCCACATGGGTCCAAATCTGCCATCCCCGAAGAAAGCCGGGCTACCTTCCGAGTGGGGCACCGAAGCACGGCGGAGCCGTATGCACAGGACAAACGTTGCAATCC
>WQZW01000152.1 GCA_009780545.1 Treponema sp. | reverse complement strand
CGGTGATCAGGGAAAACGCCGAGGCGCTGGGGTTTCGGGGCAATTTTTCGATCTACGACGAGGGCGACCGGACGACCCTGATCAAGGAAAGCCTCCGGGAATGCAGGATGTCGGCGAAGAAGGTCGATCTTTGGGAGCTGGGGCAGCTGTTCTCCAAGGTCAAGACCGGAATCTGCGGATGGGAGGCGGGCTCTTCCCTGGGCCTGGACGCCCGGCCGGTTTACGATGCCTATCAGCAGGGGCTTAAGCTGTACAACGCCGTGGACTTCGACGACCTGCTCGTCCTGCCGCTGGAGCTCCTGGAGGGGAATCCGGAAATCCTCGGCCGGTACCACGAACGGTTCCGCTATATCCTCGTGGACGAATTCCAGGACACCAGCGTCATCCAGTACCGGCTGATGAGCCTTCTGGCCAAGTCCGGAAGCCGGGCTAACATCTGCGTGGTCGGCGACGACGACCAGTCGATCTACTCGTGGCGGGGGGCGAACTTCGGCAACATCCTCATGTTCGAGAAGGACTTTCCGGGCATGGTCGAGATCAAGCTGGAGCAGAACTACCGTTCGACCCGGGCCATCCTCGACGCGGCGAACGGGGTCATCTCCCACAACCTGGGCCGCAAGGAAAAGCGGCTCTGGTCAGGCCTGGACGGCGGCCGGCCGATCGAGATACATCACCCGGAGAACGAGAAGGCCGAGGCGGAGTTCATCGCCGGCCGCATCCGCGACCTGATGCTGGAGGAAACCCGCCGCTACCACGAATTCGGGGTGCTCACCCGGACCAACTCGCTGGGCAGGAACATCGAGGAGGCCTTTCTCGCCGCCGACATTCCCTACAAGGTTTCGGGCGGCACGAGCTTTTTCCAGCGGAAGGAAGTCAAGGACATTATCTCCTACATGCGGGTCGCGGCCAACCCGGAGGACGACCTCAGCCTGATCCGCGTCATCAACACCCCGCCCCGGGGGATCGGCCGGTCCACGGTGGCCGTCCTCGGCGACATCGCCCGCAGGAACCGGGTTTCCCTGTGGCAGGCGGTCCTCGTCCTCAACCGGAACCGGAGCGAGGGCCAGCAGTTGTTCCAGGACGGGAAGGGCCTGAGCGAGCTGGAGGAATTCGCCGAACTGATCGGCAGGCAGCGGGCGGCCCTGACGGGGAAGGGCGGAGGGGAAGGCGGACGGCCCAAGTCGCTGGCCGAGCGGACGCGGGCCCTGGTGCAGGACGTCGATTACTGGGGCTACCTGGTCGGCGAGCACGGCAAGGGCGACAAGGAAGAGAAGAAGGCCCTGTGGAAGTTCGCCAACATCGAGCACTACGTCAAGATGATCGAGAACTGGGAGAAGCACCCGGACACGGCGGATTCCGGCCTGTACGCATGGCTTAACAGGATCAGCCTGATCACCCGGGACGACGGCGAGACGGACAGCCTGGGCAAGGTCAGCCTGACCACGATACACGCCGCCAAGGGCCTGGAGTTTCCGGTGGTGTTCGTCGCCGGGGTCGAGGACGGCCTTATCCCCCACCGGCGCAGCACCGACGAGGACGAGCTTGACGAACGGGAACTGGCCAGCAACCTCGAGGAGGAGCGCCGGCTCTTTTACGTGGCGATGACCCGCGCCATGCGGCGGCTGTACCTGACCTGCTGCGTGAAACGCCGCCGGCAACAGGGCGAGGAGGAATGCGAACCCTCGCCCTTCCTGGAGGAAATCCCCGCCGAGCTGTTGCGGGAAATCCAGCCGCCGACTCAGGAGGAAGAGGAAGCCGCCAGCGAACGGCTGCTGAAGCTGATGAAGGAACGGTTCGGGAAAAAGGATGAAGGGTAGGGAACCGCCGATCCAATAAGGAATCCGGCGGTTCCCTTTGTTTCTACTCCGCTTCGTTCGGACGGAACGGGCGGGGCTTTGCCATGCGAAGCCCCGAATCCGACTTATTGCTCTTCCTGCTCCGGCACCTTGTGTACCTTGACGTCGTGCTTGATCAGCTGGCGTTCGATGTCCTCCGGGATACGCTCGTCGGTGAAGACGCCCGAAACCTTCTCCATGCGGATGAGGCCGAGAACGCCCTGCCTGCCGAACTTCTCCGAGTCGGTGAGGATGTAGACGTCCCTGGCGTTGGCCGCCATGTCCATCACCGCCTGGCCGCGCATGTGGTCCCGGCCGGTAAAGCCGACTTCCGGGATGAAGCCGTCGGCACCCACGAAGAAGCGGTCGGCAAAGAATATCTCGCCGCACTGCTTGGTCATCGGGCCGACCAGAACCTGCGACTCCGGCTGGTAGTATCCGCCCAGCAGGATGATCTTGGTCCGGGAGGCATGCCGGATGAAGTTGACGATAAAGACCGAGTTGGTGATTATCGTGATGTCCTTCTGCTCGGCGGCAAGTTCCTCGGCCAGCAGCGCGCAGCAGGAACCGGACTCGATCATCACCGTCTCGCCCTCGTTCACCATGGCGGCCGCTTCCTTGGCGATCCGCCGCTTGATGTCGTAGTTGAAGGCGATGCGCCTGCCCACGTCGTCGGCGGTGTTCAGACATGCGTAGCCGTGTTCCCTGCGTACCAGGCTCCGCTGTTCGAGTATGTCCAGGTCCTTGCGGATCGTCACTTGCGATACGCTCAGAAGTTTCGCCAAGGCTATTACCTCCGCCCGACCATTCCTGGATAGAATTTCAAGAATTCTGGTCTGTCTGTAAGCTGTCATCTTTCTCTCCTTCGGCGCTCTCGCCTTGTGTTATCGGGGCCGTTGTCGCCCTATTTTAATATAAAATACCAAAATATGCCTTTTAGTCAAGGAAAAACCTACAAAATCAGTCGGTATTATTCCCCGATCAAGGCCTGTTCCGCTTTTGAGCGTAGCCATGCCCCTACCCGGCCTGTTCCCGGTCGGATTCGACGAGTCCGGCCGCGGCAAGTTCCTTCGCATAGTCGGAAGGGACGTTCCTCACCATGAGCTTCCTCCCCGGCCATGCGGTGTTCTGGATCGCCTGCAGGAGGCTCTTGGGCGCCTTCGGCATGATGCAGTACAGCTTTCGGAGGTCCAGGACCACCGTCGCCCTGCGGTTCCCCGTGCCCAGCTCCCGGCGTATCTTGGACAGCTCTTCCCAGACGGCGGTTACGTTTTCCGTGGTAAGCCCGCCGTTCAGGTGCAGGACGATGTCGCGGCCCTCCTCGCCCCGAACCACGGCGAATCCCTCCTCCTTGACGATGAGGTCGATGAAACCGGTCATCTCGAAGACCTCCCGTACCTCGTCCCCGATGTTCCGCACGATGAATTCCCGCTTCTTTTCGACGGAACTTTTCTGGGCGTACAGCAGGACCCGCAGTCCCATGCTGGAAATGTACTTCACGTCGCTGAAGTCCAGGATCAGCGTGCCGATTTCGCCTCCCCACTGCCTGATCTTCTGTTCGAGGACGGGGGCATTCGCCGTGTCCAACCTCCCCGAAAGCTTCAGAATTGCCGTCGTTCTGTTCACGACCTCGGTTTCTATGTTCATTCCGCCTCCTCCTTCCATAATTTTCGCAATTCCAGTCGGTTGCCCCCGTCGAGCCGAACGTAACTCATTGTATCGGTTAAATTCCTCGCTATCAATATCCCCAATCCGCCCGATTCCCTGCGTTCCGGGGGAGTTGTTATGTCCGGATCGGGATGATCGAGGGGATTGAAGGGAATCCCCGTGTCGGAAAAGGTCAGCATCGCCCCGTTTTGGCCGCCCTCCCGGAGGGGGAGGAAGGCGACGCGGACTTCGCCGGGCCCGTTCCGGTAGGAATAGTTGGCGATGTTGACGAAAACCTCCTCGCAGGCCAGTTCCAGTTGCCGGCGGGCCTTGGCCGGGCAGGAAACGCCGGCAAGTTCCCGGTCCAGGAAGTCCCGGAGCGGCAGGAGGGAGGAAAGTTCGGCCTTTACCGCGATTCGTTTTTCCTCGCGTCTGCGGGATGCCGGGTCGGTTTCGGTCCCCGGCCCCGGGCGACGGACGGCCAGCATGGTGATGTCGTCCGTTTGCCCGGCCTCGCCGGAAAAGGCCAGGACGTCGTCCTCGATCGCGGGCAGCAGGGCACGGAGGGAAAGGCCGCCCCGCAGGTCCAGGAATTCCTTCAGCCGATCCTTGCCGTAGCGTTCCCCGTTCGGATTCTCCGCTTCCACGATGCCGTCGGTGTACAGGAACAGCAGGTCGGTCGGGGCAAGCTCGCTCCGGTGCAGGGCGTAGCGGGTCCCCGACATGCCGGCCAGGACCATATCCGGCTTGGACCTGAGGAAGGCGAAGCCGCCGGGTTCCCGCCGTACCAGGGGCGGATTGTGGCCGGCGTTGACGTAGGAGAGGGTTCCGGAGGAAAGGTCGAGGATGCCGAGCCACATGGTGACGAACATGTGCTGGGTATTGCCCTCGTACAGTTCCTCGTTGGCCTTCTCCAGGGCGAGGTCCGGCCGGCCGTACAGACGGAGCGAACTTTTGACGATGAGCTTGGTCGTGGCCATGAACATCGCCGCCGAAATCCCGCTGCCCGAGACGTCGGCGACAAGGACGGCGATCCGGTGTTCGTCCACGTGGAAGAAATCGTAGAAGTCCCCGCCGATTTTCTCCGCCGGATGCACGCGGGCGTAGATCTCCGACCCCGAACCTTCCCCTGTCGGAAAGTTCTCCGGCAGCATGCTCCGCTGCAGTTTCCAGGCGATGTCCAGTTCGGCATCCCGCACCCGGTGCCTGGCCGTGGAGCTCGCGATCTCGGCGATGCGGGAACGGAGCTGGCCGGTCATCAGGTTGAAGGATCGGGCCAGTTGGCCCAGCTCGTCGTCGGAGCCCACCTCGACCGCATGCTCGAGCCTGCCCTCGGCGACTTCCCTTACCCCGGCGTTCAGGGCGAGGATGGG
>WQZW01000151.1 GCA_009780545.1 Treponema sp. | reverse complement strand
TCCCTGCAAGGGGGGAGGGGAGATCGGGGCGGAACTGATCGGCGCGGGGGAGGAATCGGAGGGGATGCGCCTGCTCCGCTTCGACCGGGAGATCGGCGAGGACTGGCTGCAGGAGAACGGGCATGTCCCCCTGCCCCCGTACATCAGGCGGGACGACCTTCCGGCGGACGGCGAACGCTACCAGACGGTGTACGCCCGGGAACCCGGCTCGGCCGCCGCCCCCACCGCCGGCCTGCACTTTACCCGGGAGTTGCTCGCCGACATCGAAGCCGCCGGCATCGAAAGCGCCTTCGTCACCCTGCATGTGGGCCTGGGGACCTTCCTCCCGGTGCGCGCCGCCGACATCGAGGACCACCGGATGCACGCCGAAACCTTTCGGGTAACGCCGGAAACCGCCCGCCGGGTTACCGAGGCGAGGGCCGCCGGCCGTAAGGTGGTCGCCGTCGGGACCACCTCGGTGCGCGCGCTGGAAAGCGCCTGGCGGGACGGGGAACTCCGCACGGGGGAGTTCGACACCTCGATCTTCATCCGTCCGGGGTACGAGTTTCGGGCGGTAGACGCTGTCTTCACCAACTTCCACACCCCGGAATCCACCCTGCTCATGCTGGTCGCCGCCTTCGCCGGCCGGGAACCGGTCCTGGAAACCTACGCCGAGGCGGTGCGGGAGGGCTACCGGTTCTTCAGTTACGGGGACGCGATGCTGATTCATCCTGCGGGGTAGGCCGGATTCGAGGGTTTGGGGGAGCGGGAACAACCCAAAGCCGGGAAATGCCGCGGTTGAAAACCGCGGGGTGGAGCTTTGCCTGCAAAGCTCCGAGTCCATCCTCCCGTGGAGGATGGACCTACTACGGTCGCCGTCCAGGTTCCGACAAGCGCCGGGTCCGCGCCGGCCACCGTCCGGGGCGAGAAGCGCCAGGCACGGGAGGGCAGGGGTTCCTTTCATCGTTTTGCTCCTTTGGGAAAAGATTTCCGTTCGGTTATTTTTAGGAAGTCGCCGTCCGAAGGGACGACGTGCCCGTGCCACGGGGACGAAAACGGTTAACGGGTTCAAGGGATAAAGGCCCGCACCGCCCGGACCGAATTTGTGTCGTACTCGTCGTTGGTGCCCTGGCTGCCGCCACCGAAATGCTGAAGCCAGGCGTTGTAAGCATTGCTCTGAGACGAGGACCAGTACCAATTGGAGGTAAACCCGCCAAGGTTGTTCCTTTGCAGATTGACGTACATCAGGTTCAGTTCGTCCTTGCTCGGGAGGAACCAGTCCGCAAACCCGTTGATCTCCATCGCCGCGCATATCTGGGCCGCTCGGTTGCTCTGTCCCCTGCCGTTGAGGTGCGCCGCGATCAGCCGGGTATTCCGTTTACCGCTTCCCACCGCCGTATCCGTGCCGGCCACGTCCTGCCCGTATGCTCCCCATTCGGCATCGAAGTCCGTACTTGCCGGGGCCGCTTCCAGATACCGCCAGCCGTCGGCCACGAAGCCGCGGTCGTAGAACACGATTCCCCCGGCCGGGCCGGTGTCCCCGATGGCGTAGGTCCTATTGGCGGGTGCCGTCTGCTGGGCGGAAAGCCCCGAACAGGCGACCAGGGCCACGAAAACAAAAAACGCCTTTCTCACGATAAACCTCCGTTGGGACCAATCGATTTCAAGTATGAGCGGACCCGCCTCGGTCGTCAAGCGTCCCCTTCCTTCGGCCAACAATTCCCGGTTTAACTTTCGGGTAACCCACAGACTGAAACTCCGTGCCCTCCGTGTAACTCCGTGGTTAATTCTTCTTCCGGATTGAAGATTTTTAACCACGGAGAACGGGCCAATCCACCTGCGACGGATCGGCCTTGGAGTTACACGGAGGGAAGAGGGGAACACGTCCTTGAACTGCCGGGCGTGCCGATTCCTGAAACCGGGAATTGCCGTTCCGCCGATCGGACCGCTGGACTAACCCGCATCTATTGCCTATACTATTCCATACGGTGGCGTTCGAATGTTGTGATGTCGCGGAATTGTTCCGATGATTACAGTAGAATGCGTTTCCGGGCCGGACCCGGAACCGTCGTAAGGAGATATTTAATGATGAAGAAGTTGGCGATCACGGGCACCGCGGTACTGGTGCTTTTCACCCTTTCCGTCCTGGCAGCCTGCCAGACGCCGCCCCCTCCGCCGCCGGAACCGCCCGCGGAGGAGCCCCAACCGGAACCCGAGCCGATGCCGGCGACGATTTCCCCGCCGGAACTCAGGGTCAACATCTGGCCCCGGCCGTTCAGCCCGGACGGCGACGGCACCGACGACGAGCTGAACATCGACATCGTCGTGCGCAGCGAGGCGGAAATTGCAAGCTGGAGCGTGCTGATCACCGAACCGGTGGAGCCGTTCCTGCCCTTCCACTCCAGGGAGGGTACCGGAACGCCCCCGGCGAAGATCGTCTGGGACGGGATCGGGGATTCCGGCGATTTGGTGCAGTCGGCGATGGACTATCCGGTGATCGTCAGCGTGACCAACGTCCTTGGCGACACCGCGACGTACGAGGGCGACATCCGGGTCGACGTGCTGGTGCGGAACGAGGGAGGCGTACTCAGGGTGATCGTGCCCTCGATCATCTTCGCTTCCAATACCGGCGATTTCTCCAGGCTGGACGCGGACGTTATGGAGAACAACGACCGGGTGCTCAGGCGCATTGCCGAGATACTCAACCGGTTCGAGGGCTACTCGATACGGATCGAGGGACATGCCAATCCCACCACCCGGCCGGGATCGGCCGCGCGTAGGACCGAGGAAAACGGCAGCAGGACCGTCCTCGGGCTGTTGCCCCTGAGCGAGGCCAGGGCCAAAACGGTGCTGGAATACCTGGCGAACCTCGGCGTGGACCGGCAGCGGCTTTCCTCGGTGGGGATGGGCGGACAGCGGGTACTGGTAACCTTCGAGAATCAGGACTACTGGTGGCAGAACAGGCGGGTGGAGTTCATCCTTGAACGATAGCCTCCGGAAGCGGGTATCGGCCGGGTTCGCCCTGCCGGCCCTGGTTCTGCTGCTGCTTGCCGGCTGCCGGAGCGGGCCGGAACCGGGAACGATAACGGTTTCCGGCTCCGGCACGGTGCGGGTACAGCCGGACCTGCTCCGCCTGGAGCTTACCCTCCGGCACACGGCGGAGAGTACCGGCGAGGCCCAGGCGCGGGTCGCCGACATGGTCGCCCGTGCCCTGGAGATACTCCGGGAGGCCGGCGTGCAGGATCGGAACGTCAGGACGGCGGGCCTCAGGTTCTCCCCGGAATACGAGTGGGGACAGGCGGGCCGCCGGTTGCTGGGGCAGATGGCCGAGCAGTCGATAAGCTTCTCCATCGAGAACATAGACTCGGATGCTTCGGTCGCCTCGGCCCTGGTCGACCGGCTGACCGGTATCAACGGCATCGAGCTTCAGGGAATGAACTTTGCCGTTTCCGACACCGACCTGCCGGGCGAACGCGCGCGGGAGCTGGCCTTCCGCCAGGCACGGGAGAAGGCGGACCAGTTCGCCGCCCTTGCCGGGCTCCGGGTGGTCAAGGTCGTCGGCATTTTCGAGGAGGGAAGGACCCTCCCGACGCCGATGCCGGCGGTCCAGGCCCGGAACGGGGCGATGTTCTCCGAGGATTCGGGGGCCGGCACGGCGATTCCGGCCGGCGAGATGGAAATATCGGCGAGGATAGTCGTCCAGTTCGCCATGCGTTAGGTTCACGGCCCTTCGTCCGAAGTTCCCGGCCGCCGGGAACTTCGGGTTACCGCTCTTAACATCCACAAGAATTGTCTTCCTTAAGAATTGGATTCCGGTCCTGAAAACTGGCGGCCGGATTTTTTTTGGTGTATAATATAATGATGGGGTTCATGCGGGGCGGGCCGTTCGGGTGTAACCGCGGGGAAACTCAAGTATTTAATCGAGGGGATCAGGGTGGCAAAACAGGACTTTCCCGGCATACATTTCTACGATCAGGACTTCGTCGACATCTACGACAAGACCTGGGCCTGGCTCGGCGACTGCTGGAACGTCTCCGGCACGGGGACGGAAGGGGGCATTTCCGGCGATTTCTTCTCCCACCCAGGTTCCGGCCGCATCCGCCAGGACGAGGCCATCTATTCCTCGTTCTTTCTGGTCTACTCGAACATGGTCTATCAGGCAACGCCGACCCTTGACCTGTTCTACGAACGGCAGGAGGAGGACGGGGCGATCCGCAATGCCTACGACATAGCCTCCGGCCTTCCGGCGGCGGACCCTGAGAACCCGGAGGGGCTGGGGATTCCCCTGTTCGCCTGGGCCGAGCACAACATCTACCACAAGTCGGCGAACAAGAAGCGGCTGAAGGACGTGATGGGGGTGCTCCACCGGTACTCGGTCTGGGTGGAGGCCAACTTCAGGGCGGAAAACGGCCTGTACCGGGTTCCGCTGGGGGTTACCGGCATGGTCAACTCCCCGAGGGAGGACGTGTGCTACTCCCTGGACTTCAGCGCGATGATGGCGATCAACGCCCTTTACATGTCGGCGATGGCCGACATCCTCAACGACAAGGATTCAAGCATCCACTACAAGACCCGCTACTTCGGCCTCAAGACGGCGATCAACTCGCTGATGTGGGATTCGGGGACGGGCTTTTACCACGACCTGGACCGGGAGGGAAACCGCATCCCGGTGATGACCATCGGGGCGTACTGGACCCTGCTGGCCGAGCTTCCCAACGACGAGAAGGCCGAACGGCTGATCTCCAAGCTCGGCGATCCCCGGTACTTCGGGTCGGAACATCCCTTTCCCTCGCTGTCCCGGGGCGAACCCTCCTTCAGCGAGGAGGGCGGGGGCTACTGCGGGTCGGTTTTTCCCCACCTTACCTACATGGTGATCAAGG
>WQZW01000150.1 GCA_009780545.1 Treponema sp. | reverse complement strand
CTCCTTATCCCAAAATATCTTCGGATCGGGCCGCACCTTCCACCTTTTCCGTTAGTAAAATCTACTGGAATATAACGAAAGTGTCAAGTTTTTGCGATCATGTGGATAACCTGTGGATAACTTGTGGATAACTAAGAAAGAACGAAGAATTTTGAATTACTACGGCGGAACTATGAAAAGGCCAGCAGATAGCAAGGTCCGGGGTAAGCTTCCCGCCACGATGGAAACGCTCCATGCGTTTCCATCGTTGGCGACCGAAGTTTACCGTAAATTCACCGCCTGCAACAAGGCCAAACCGTTCTGCCCGACTTCCACGGATTGGTTCTCGTAGGAAACCAGCCGCCTTCCGGCGTAGTAGTTGATCCTGACATCGTAGGTTCCGGGGCTAAGGTCCACGCTGCCGACAAAGGCCTTGGCGGGAAAGAACCGGGACATCCGCAGGTCGGCGGATTCGGATGCGTCGGCGGCGATCCGTCCGGTAAGGGCGGTTCCCATCCTTGCCATGCCTCCGCTACTGTTCCCGCCGCTGTTTCCGCTATTGTTTGCGGCTGCGTTTGCGGCCGCAGTTGCGGCCACGTCCACAAGGATGTACTTGCCCAGTACCCGAAAGTACGTCCGGAAAAATATGTCGGTAAAGCGGGCCTTGAAGGTTTCGTGGACCACTTCCTGCATGTCCTCGATCAGTTCGAGGTTGAAGGGCTTCTGTCCGTCAACGACGATCTCTATGCGGTTGATGGAATTGTCCCTGTTTACCATTACCGGCAGCCTGAAGGTCGGCCGCCACAGTTCCGGATTGGCAAGGAAGATGAAGCTTCCCCGCACGACCCGTTCTTCCTTGCGGGGCGACATTCCGGCAAAACCCAGGATGTTGAGCCTTGCCTGCCCGGCCGGAACCGGATTCCGCAGGTTTTGGGCCGCGGCCGGAATCGGGTGCCGATAGATGCGGGGATTGGAGGCGAAGGCCGACTGCATCAGGCCGTATTCGATGCGGGCGCTGTCCGGATTGCCGGCCGCCGTGTAAAAAAGCACGCTGAGGTAGCGGGCAAGGGCCGAATCGGAAAAGTTCGCCGCGCTTATGCCCGCGGGAATTGCGTCGGCCAACGAGATGTTCAGGCCGCCCACCGATTCCAGAAGGTCGCTGCCGAAGCGGCTTCGGGCATTCTCGTACTTGAGGTTGAGCATGGGGAGTTTGGCCGCCGGGCCGAAGGTCAGCTTCCGGATTTCGACCAGGGCTCCTTCGAGGTTGCCCTGATTGTAGAAGTTCAGCGCGTTGAACACGCTGAGGTAAATGTCCTCGAAGTCCTCGCCGGGATAATCCCTGGCGTTGTCGTTGGCGATGAAGGTTAAAACGCCCTGGGTAACGCTCCTGGTGAATGCCTCGGCGATAAGGCGTTCGGCCTCGGCCAGGTCCGTAAAGGAATCGGCAAAGCCCGAATCGTAGTGCCTGAGCATTCCGGTATCGAGGAAAAGCGAGACGGCATTGCCCGGCGGGTACAGCGGCACCCTGCCCTCCTGCGAGGCCCGTATCTCCTGAAGCGCGGCCCCGAAGCCATGCTTTTCCAGCGCCGTGTCCACATTGGCAAACATGTCCGCCCGCTTCCCCGCCGCACACGAGGCCAACAGCATGACGGCACCCAGAAACGCACCTGCCCGAATAAGCCTTGTTTTGATAGTAACCATACTTTCAAATACACCTTGATCAAAATTGAGTCAAGGGCCGTATAATTACCCAAGACGACCATATATACTTCAAATTGTTGAAAATGCATAGTGATCCATAGTAGCAAAGATGTTGGAATCGACGATTTTTGCCGGATAACCCGTAACTTTCGGCCGATAAGGAAGCAAGAAGAGCGTTGCCTTATCTTTCCGCATGTTGAAATCTTCATTTTTCCGGATTATAGTCTGGATACGGCAGGGTTTGGGTTGGGAATCATAGGATATTTTCCTTATTATTGAAACCTTTTGTCGGATCAGCATGGTGCCCGTGCAAGCGTCGGCCCGACATTGAGGGCCCCAAGTGGAATTTTTTTGTGCGTCAAATAAGAATGAGGAGAAGCTCAAGTGAAGGACAATCGGATAGGGTTTTATCGGCCCATCTTTGCGGTGTTGCTTGCGTGTGCCGGACTTTTGTCGTTGTCGGGTTGCCGAAACCCGATGAACTCGTACGATACGCCCGCGGAAGTTTTTGCCGGGCCCAGGTCGGTAAACCTTTCCTTCGCAATAGACGAGCAGAGTTCGGCACGAACCATCATGCCGGTTATGCCGAATAAAGATGAGTTTGTCTACAAACTTGTTTTGACCGCCCAGTTTGACACGGAGGAAAAGGAGCATGTCTACGATGGGTGGACCGAAGATACCAAGATAACCGTATTCACCGGAAGTTGGCTGGTAGAGATGACCGCCTATCTCGAAGCGGAAGGCGTTAGAAAGCCGGTCGCCGAATATCGTGGGGTAATCGAAATAACCGGTGCCCCGAACCAGATCTACACGCTGACTCTTTCCCCGGTCAAGGAAGGCGAGGGAACTTTCCTGTGGGAAGTAAGTTTTCCGTCCGATCTCGTAGTTGCCCGAATGACGTTCGAGTCGCTTTCGGACGATGAATTTCAGACGCAGGTAGTTTCCTTTATCGATGCGTCCGGCGCGCGCAGAGTCGAAAAAGAAGACAAGGCCGTGCTGCCGGCCGGCATGTACCACGTAACGTTTAGGTTCCAGAAGGGCGAGACGGGAATCGACGTTCCGCCGTCGATGTTCGTGGTGAGCCATGTTCTTCACGTCTTTGCCAACCTTGAAACCGGCCCTTTCAGGCTGGAGGTCGCGGACGGCGATTTTCCCAAGTCGCTTCTGGAAAAAATCCTTGGCTCGTGGGTCGGCGGAAAGGGTTGGGATTTATACGGCAATTACATCCGCGGCGGGCATTTCGGGGCCATTGAAATCGCCGGCGTGAACGACGGCAACCTGGTCGGGGATCCCGAATCCGGGATCAACTTCTGGTTCAACAGGCTCGTCGGCAAGGACGGCGAAAAACACGGCATAACAACGGCCGGAGATCTCGCCAAACTTGTGGACGCGGCACTGATTGGGCTTGGAATGGATGACGCTTTCGTTCAAAAATACAGCAACGGAAAAAGGCGCGCCGTTCCCGAAGCCGTCAAAACGTTTGCCGCAAACGGAAACGAGCCGGAGTTGATCTGGTCTATGGAAGGAAACAACAGCGTTCTTACGGTCAAACTTGCGGATTACGTACTTCCCCCGGTCAAATTCAACGGCCCGATGTACGACTTCGAGATTCGCTTCGACGGAAATCTTGGTTCCGGCCAACTTGCCCCGATTTTCGGCTTCGACGGCGAAGCCGTTACGCTTCCTAACAAAACCGCCGCTTCCGCATTCGCAAGGCAATGGTGGTGGGAGCCGGCCGGCTGGAATCTGCAAAAAGGCGGCGACGATCAAAGCGCCAATTTCCCGCTTGGCGGCTCGTTCCGGCCTTCCGCGCCGGAGGATTTCGTAACTTTGTACGTCGCGTGGGGAAGGGGAGACGCAACCCTAAAGTTTGACCTGAACGGCCAGCCGGGAACGCCGCCGCAGGACAAAACGGGCAAGCTGGGTTCCGGAATCCCGCTTCCGTCAGTCGCGAACGGCACATTGTTCAAGTTCCTTGGGTGGGCGGAGGTGAAAACCGGCAGCGAGTACGTGGAAGCCGCCGGAAGCCCGCATCTGCTTACGGAAAGCAGAACCATGTACGCGGTTTGGCAGGAACATCCGCAAAACAATCCGCCGGCGATGGTTTCGGTAACGTTCAACGCCAATTACGGCTCGCAGGATCCCGTGGAAGTTCAGACCAAGGCCGGAATCGTGATCGAGCTTCCCACCGCCGACGGCTTCAAGCGCGATGGATACAACTTTGTGGGCTGGAGCCCGGTTCCCAGTGGCGGGAAAGTGTTCCCAAGCCAGTCGTACTTCAAGCTGGGCGACGCAAACGCGGCCTTTTACGCGCAGTGGACGGCCTGGAAACCCGTGCCCTTCCGCACGATAACCCTGAATTCCAACGACGGAACCGGGCGTTCCGCAAAACTCGAACCGGTTCCGGAAGGAACGGTGATCTCGCTTCCCTTGGCCGGATTCACCTGGGAATTCCGCGACTTCGTCGGCTGGCACAAAAGCGCGATCGGCGTAGGCAACGGCCAGCCGCCGAAACCGGATTACGTTCCGGGTGCCGATTATACCGTAAACGCCGATTCGACCCTGTACGAGGCTTGGTTCCGGGAACGGTTCACCGTGAGCTTTGAAAGCGAATATCTTCCGTCCAATTTCTCTTCGATTGACGCGCTGAAGGGCGATTCCGTTACGCTTCACGCTTCCGTCGATTACACCGACGATTACACCGGCAAGGACTGGAAGTTGGTCGGCTGGAGGCAGGGGACGGACGAGAACGGGCACAGCTACACTCCGGGCGAATCGTTTACGCCGGCGGCTTCAATCGCCCTAAGTGCCGTGTGGCTGGACGTATCGGTGCCAAGCATAAAAGTAACCGGCCCTAGCTCTATGGACAGGGGCGGCACGGCAATCTTTACCGCCAGTCTTGGGGGAGGCATAACCCACAGCGACGTGAAATGGGAGATCGTAAGCGCGGTAATAGCGGAGGACGAGACCACGCTTGACGGCAGCCAGGGCAGTACCAACAGAACTTCGATCGGAACCCTTACCGTGGGCCACGGAGAGGGAGGCGAAGGCTCCGACCTGATGGACTTCGGCACCGACGGCACGCTTACCATACGCGCCTACTACTTGGCCGATCCGGCGATCAAGGGCGAGGTTACCGTAACGCTGAAAGGCAGAAGGGAAGCCGGCGAATGGCAGATGGTGAG
>WQZW01000149.1 GCA_009780545.1 Treponema sp. | reverse complement strand
CCGGTCCAGGAGGGCGAGCACCGCCTCGGAAGTTTTCTGCTCGGTCTTGACCTTGAGCATCTTCTGGGCCCGCTCCCGCCGCTTCGACAGGGTTTCCAGGTCGGCCAGGGCCAATTCCACGTTGATCGTTTCGATGTCCGACAGGGGATTCACCTTCCCGTCCACGTGGACGATGTCCGGATCGTCGAAGCAGCGGACCACATGGGCGACGATCCCCACCTCGCGGATGTTGCCCAGGAACTGGTTGCCCAGGCCCTCGCCCTTGGAAGCGCCTTTGACCAGGCCCGCGATGTCCACGAACTCCACGGTCGCCGCCACGGTACGTTTGGGCTTGAAGATCCCGCTGAGCCGGTCCAGTCGCGCGTCCGGAACGCCGACGATGCCCACGTTGGGCTCGATGGTGCAGAAGGGGTAGTTCGCCGTCTCCACCCGGGAGGAGGACAGCGCCGAAAAGATGGTCGATTTGCCGACATTGGGCAGCCCGACGATACCGCAGTTTAAGGCCATGGGGTATTATCGCACAAAGCCGGGGCCGGGCTCAAGAACGGCAAACGGTCGGGACGCAGGGGCAAAGGGACATTTCCGCCGGTTGTTTACCAATACGAAAAAATTTGACAAATCCACCTTGCCGTCGTAAAATATTACTAGACAAGGGCCGTACCCTTACTTTTGCGTTAATAATGCATTTCATTCACATCGATGTTGGACGGTAAACAAAGAAGAGATATCATCCCTTGGCAACGGGACAAAGGAAGGAGGCGCGGATGAGATCGAGGTACAAGGCGGCGTTCGTTCCGGGCCTTTTCCTGGTGGCAGATGCGGCGGAAAAATAGGTCACAGGTTCGAGTTCGGCAAGCCCGACGGTTTTATGCTTGAAATCACCACCGGCTATTACTTCGCCACAGGGGGGGGGGGCAATCTTGGCAACATCTGGCCCGACGACGAGACGTACGACCCGGGATCTGCCGGCGACTTCATAGCGAGGGGATCGGTCGTGGGCGGCCCGCATGTTTACGTTGGCCTTGGGTACGTGCTTTAGTCCGGCGTATGTTCAAAGGAGGCGGATACGGCAAAGGCAAAAATCGCGGCAACCATGCGGCAGGATAAACAAAATTGTTGCCCCCATTTGCAATGGTTCGCGCGGCTTTCCGGCATGCGGAAGCGTAATACGGTACATATCACGATATCTTGAGGAGCGCAACATGAAGGCAAGACCTTTTTTTGCGGCGGCGATCCTGTTTGCCGTCGCGTCCTTCCCCGTCCCGGCACAGGAAGACGAAGTCGCCGACGCACCGATTTTTGCGGAGGACGCGCGGGAATCGGAGCAGGAACCGGCACGGGTTCCTGCAAAGCCGGCACCCAAAAACACGTTCGCTCTCGACATAAGGCCGGACCTGCTTATCCTGGGATTCATCACCGACATGGTAATGGAGGAACCGGTGATTCTTTTTGGAGTTGCCCCATGGTACGCGCGGAAGATTACGGAAAACCTGAGCGTCGGCGGACGGCTCGGCTACGGAATGTTCTACAATGAAGCATATATCATGCAGTCTTCGTCGGCGGACGCTTCCGTCAGGTACGACTTCGGAGAAGCCTTTTTCGAGGGAACGCTCGGATATGCGAATGTCTTCATCAATGATTTTGACAAGGAACAGAGGAAGGAAGGTCTGGCGCACTTCATAAGGTACGGCGGAAAAGTCGGGAACAGGTTCGATTTTGGCCGGAAAGAAGGCTTCATGGTCGAGGCCGCAGTGGGCCTTGGCTTTGGCCACCAGGTAGCGGGATCGCTTGATTTTTGGTCCAACACCGAGGCGTATGGTTTTGGCTTCTTGGCCAACTTCATGCAGAACGCATTGGCCTGGGGATTGTTCGTAGGCGGAGCGAGCATCCACATTGGCTTCGGGTACGTGTTTTAGCGCTTTTCTTAAGGAACCGCCGCAAGGTCGGTCCCATGATTGCCCCGCATCCCGATTGACAGAACCCGGGCTTCTCGCTAGAATTGGGGGTTGTTATCCGGCATGGCGGAAGCGGAAGTGCCGGGAATTTTGCCGTTAGTAGGAAGAGGAAGCAGCAATGCCGACGTATGAATACGAATGCAGGGAATGCAGCCACCATTTCGAGGCTTTCCAGGCGATGAGCGACGAGCCGATCAAGGTTTGCCCCAAGTGCGGGAAAGAGGTGCGGAGGCTGATTTTCGGAGGGGCCGGGGTCATTTTCAAGGGTTCCGGTTTCTATGTTACCGACAAGAAGGATTCGTCCAAGAGCGCCCTGTCGAAATCGGTGGGCAAGTCGGAGACGGCAGGTACCGCATCGGCCACCTGCGCCTCCTGCCCGGCGGCGACTGCGGACGGCGGATGCCCTGCGGCGGACGCCGGAACCGGGGAAAAAAAGGCCAAGACAACGGCCTAGGGAAGCGGCCTGAACTCCGGACCCGCCATGCACCGTTTTTTCTGCGACAACTGCGGTACCGAGGTCGGCGACGGCCTTAAGAACTGCCCCGGCTGCGGAAGGCCCTTCGTCGCCGTCCGTTGTCCGGCCTGCGGCTTTGTCGGCGAGGAACCGGGCTTTGCCGCCGGCTGCCCGGCCTGCGGCCACCTTGCGCCCAAGTCCGGAAAAACCAAGCCGGCAACCGTCGGAAACCGCCGGCCTGCGGGAAGCGTTACCGAGGGCAATCCTTTCAGGCAATCGTCGTGGTCGTTCCTGCTCTGGCTCGGGCTGACGGTTCTTGGATTGTCGGTCCTGTTCTTCGCTTTGTTCAGATAGGCGGGCGATTGCAATCTCCAACAACCAAGACGGGAAAGCGGTCGATACTTAAAATACTTGGAGAAAAAATACTTGTTTGAAAAATGAAATGAAACCAAATTTATTGGTTAGAAAAAAAGAATTCGGTGATTTTCAAACACCTTTGAATTTAGCGGAACTAATGGTTGCCACTATTGGCAGTATTGGTATTAAACCCGATATAATAATTGAACCTACTTGCGGAATTGGCAATATCCTAATAGCCGCCCATGAGCATTTTCATCCCCAAAAAACATTAGGGATAGAAATAAACAGTGCCTATTGCAACCAATTGGCAGCAAAAACAGTATATGATAAAAACATATCCATTTTAAACGCAAATATTTTTACCGAAATAAAAAACATAAAAGGTAAAATCAATGATAACGATACTTGTTTATTTGTAGGGAATCCTCCGTGGGTAACTAATGCCGAACTTGGTTCCCTTGGGAGTATAAATATACCTAAAAAGGAAAACGTAAAAAAATTGCGGGGCATTGAAGCCATTACGGGAAAAAGTAATTTTGACATTACGGAATACATAATCATTAAATTGCTGGAGGAATTCAATTCTCAAAAAAGTGTGTTTGCTTTCCTGTGTAAGACGACTGTCGCAAGAAATATATTGAAATATTGCTGGGCTAACAATATTCCTTACAAAGAAGCGTCTGTTTTTCCTGTCGATGCCAAGAGGTATTTTTCCGCATCAGTTGATGCGTGTTTCCTTGTCATCAATTCAATGGAGAAGAAGATATCCAATGGCTGTAAGGTTTTTGATTCAATTGAAAGCAAAAAATACGAAAATACTATTGGAATATATAAAAACACAATGATAATCAATATGGACGACTTTATGGCCCATAATTATTTCGGGAAAAGCGAATATATTTGGAGGAACGGCATTAAACATGACTGCACAAAAGTCATGGAGTTTGATATTGACGATAACATTATTACTAACGGATATGGAGAAATTGTTAGCATAGAAGATGATTTGCTTTATCCTTTACTTAAAAGTTCCGATGTCGCAAATGGGAAAATTGAGGTTCGGAAAAAAATATTGGTGACGCAACGGCAAATTGGCGAAGATACCGGTTACATCAAACTAAAATACCCTAAAACCTGGCAATACTTAAACGATCATGCGGGGGACTTAAAAAAAAGAAAAAGCGGTATCTATAAAGGAAAATCTGACTTCTCCATATTTTCCATAGGTGCCTATAGTTTCTATCCTTTCAAGATAGCGATTTCAGGTTTGTATAAAAAAATAAATTTCAATCTCCTTAAACCGATAGACGGAAAACCTGTAATGGTTGATGATACCTGCAATTTTATTTCTTTTATGCAGGAATCCGATGCCTGCAATCTGCTCTCTTGTCTTACTGACATAAAAACAAAAATTTTTCTTGAGTCGATGATTTTTTGGGATTCAAAACGACCGATCACCACCGAAATTTTGAATTCGCTAGATATAAGAAAAGTGGCCGATGGCAATATACATGATTAGACCTCCTCGGAAATTACGCGCAGTTCTCAAAATTAATGATCCCGCAGATAAGCGACATCCTAAGCCCGAAGCGCCTGCGCCGATTGCGGTACCTGTTTGACGTGATCTTGAAAACCTGAAAACAATCGTTAGCCGTAAGTCTTCCCCTGTCTTTGCCGGTGCATCATTGTTCCTTGTCCTGCTCGGGTGTCGAACCGCCAAACCCCCACGACCGATGCCC
This sequence comes from Treponema sp., assembly GCA_009780545.1. The sequence continues at coordinate 370 of WQZW01000149.1, read as the reverse complement.
GAAGCTTTCCCTCGCACGTCTCCCGAATCCAATCCCCGCAACCAACATGTGGAGATTTGCTCCGCAAATCTCCCAAATCCGATCCGTCGCAGGCGGATTGGATCACACTTCACAAAAAACACATACCTGTCGGGCCTTTTCGGTATACACTGAAGACATGGAGAAACGGACCGCCGTCCTCGTCGTCGACGACGAGGCGAAGATACGGGAGATCGTGGGTTCCTACCTGGAACGGAGCGGGTACGAGGCCCTGCCTGCCGGTTCCGCCGCCGAGGCCCTGCGGACGCTCGGGGAACGCCCGGTGTCGCTGATCCTCCTGGACCTGATGCTGCCGGATATGCCGGGCGAGGAACTTTGCCGCAGGGTGCGG
>WQZW01000148.1 GCA_009780545.1 Treponema sp. | reverse complement strand
GCCCGAGCGAGGCCCTGGCAGGAAGGCCCTTCCTTGCCGGCAGCGACGGGACCGGCCTTCGGGACTGGGTACGGGAAATAATGGCGGGGAGGATTTTCGATGGGCGGCTTTGATATCGATAGTTTCATCAGGAAGGTTCCGGACTTTCCCAAGAAGGGGATTCTCTTTTACGACATCACGAGCCTGTTGGCAAATCCCGAGGCATTCCGCTTCTGCATCGACTCGATGGTCCGGCTGTATGCGGGAAAGGCCATAGACGCCGTGGCCGCCATCGAGGCGCGCGGCTTTCTCTTCGCCGCCCCCTACGCCGCCGAGATGCGGATTCCCCTTATCCCCATCCGCAAGAAGGGCAAGCTGCCCGGAATCACCCTGTCCAAGAAGTACGACCTGGAGTACGCCCAGGCCGAGATCGAGGTCCACAAGGAGGACATTCCCGTAGGCCGGCGGATCCTCCTCATTGACGACCTTATTGCCTCGGGCGGCACGCTGAACGCCGCCAAGTCCCTGCTGGAGGCCGGCGGGGCCGAGGTGCCGGAAATATTCGGCGTCGTCGGGCTTCCCTTCCTCGACTACCGGAAGCTGCTCGACCCCACGCCGGTGACCACGCTGGTCGAGTATTCGGGGGAATAGCCGCCCGAAACGGAAAGGCCGACACCTAGGTGCCGGCCTTCTTCCCTACCGATCATCGCCATCGGAAACTTTAGCCCCTAGGGGAATTGAACCCCTCTTTTAAGATTGAGAATCTCATGTCCTAACCGATAGACGAAGGGGCCGTCGTTTCCCCGGGGAGGATTTGAACCCCCACAAGCAGATCCAGAATCTGCCGTGCTACCATTACACAACCAGGGATGGCCGTCGGACGGGCCGAAGCCTTGCCCGACCTCACCCGTACATCCTAAAGAATCGGCCCGTTTATGTCAAGCCTGCCCAAACCGACTTCGTCGGTTTGGGCTTGGGAGATTTGCGGAGCAAATCTCCACGCATCGGTCGTTTGGGATTTATCGTATGCCAGGACTGTCCGAACCGGCTTTGTCGGTCGGACTCGGGACTTTCCGTAGGGATGCGGTCCCGAGCGGATGGTCCTGTTTACGGGTCGGTCCGGAAGTTCCGCCTGAGGGTGCGGGCATCGCGGTAGTTGGCGATGTCGGCGTTGAAGCGGCGTTCGGCTTCCAGGCTCGAGGGCGGGCCATGGCCGGGAAGCACCGTGTAGTCGCCGGGAAGGGAGAGGACCCGGCCCCGCAGCTTGAGCATCTGGGTCGCCGAGCCGTAGGCGCTGGCCGTGGGACCGACGAGCCCCGAGGTCATCGCGTCCCCGGTAAAGAGGAGCCTGTCGACCAGGAAGACGGCGGAGTCCGAGGAATGGCCGGGAACGCAGAGGACCTCGATCCGGAAGGGGCCGGCGGAAACGGTATCGCCGTCCTTGATCCGGGTCGCGGGAAAGTCCGAGACGGTATCGTTGACGGCGAATATCTCCACGTCGTAGATCCGTTTCAGTGTCCGCAGGCCGTTGACGTGGACCCTGTGGTCGTGGGTGACGAACACGCCCCTGAGGTCGTAGCCGTTGTCCTCGATCCGGTGGATGAGGCTCGAGTCGATGCTGCCCGGGTCCACGATGACCGCCTCCGCCGGGGTTACCCCCTCGTCCGTGCCCAGGACGTAGCAGTTGCTGAAGCCGGGGGTGCAGTAATAGAAGAAAAGCCTCATGAGGGTTCCACCTCGAAGATCGCGTCCCCGGTGTTGGTGGGCCTGAAAGTTACGTTCTCCTGTCCGGCGTAGGCGAAGTTCGTCCGCATCACGTTGCAGTTGACGAAGCCGGTTTCCCGGAGCCGTGCGTTGATGAACCGGCTGTTGTACAGGTTCAGCGAGTTGAACGAGGTCCTTTCGATGCCGGCTCCGAGGAAATTCGCATGGACGAGCTCGCTGTCCCGGAAGCCGCAGTCGGCGAATTCCGCCCCGGCGAAGGAGACGAACTGGAAGTCCGAGCGGAGGAACTCGCAGCCGGAGAACCTGGCGAAGTCGAGGAAGCACATCCGCAGGAGCACCTCCGAGAACCGGCACCCGGAGAAGACGGCGTTGCGGAAACAGCAGCCGAAGAAACGCCTGTCGGAAAAGTCCTCGCCCACGAACTCCACTCCGGAGGCGTTAAGGTCTCGGACCGTCGCGTTCCCGGCGATGTGTTCCACGATTCTGCGTGTTTCCCGCGCCCGGTCCGCCTGGTGGACGAAGCACACGTTGGACCCGCTGGTCGCCGACCGTCCGCAGCCGGATGCGCAGGGAATGATCTCGAACATACCCCAGTGTAGTGCCTGCGGACCGGGAAATCAACAACCCCGCCATGAATGGCTGGCCACGTACCCCCGAATACGATCAACCCATGCGGGGACCCGATCTGCCCGCGGTAACCGGTGCATCGGGATTTGCCTCATGCCGACCCGTACGGCTATGAACGATACCTGTTTACACTTTGAGTGGAATGTTGTATGGTTAGCTTGTGAGTGTTCGCAGTTCGCAAGGATTATGATTTTGCGGCCTTCAGGCATGTCAAGCCCCCCGTAGGACCTTCCCGTTTCTTGATCGGGGTAAAGGGGTGGGGATTTGCCCCGCGGGTCTCCGGAGCCTGTCATCCCGAAGACGACGGATCTGTTTTTTCCTTGTTAAAACCGTTACCATGAGATTCCCGGGTTGTTATCCTGTGGGTCCGGTATTGTGCCGATGGGGGCAATCGGATATTGTGGTAGGGCGATTGTAGTTTTGAGGGAGATTTTGGAATGCGTGTATTGAGGGGTTCCGGACGGAAGTTGCCCGGCCCGATCGGACTGTTGCTGTTTTTGTCCCTGCTCGTTTCCGGCCCGCTCGCGGCCCAGGACTCGGGTCCCCCTTCGGGGGACGGGGGGACCGTCCGGCTCGATCCGGATACCGCCGTGGAACTCGCCGTGCGGAACAACCTGGTCCTCCAGATGACTCGGGTGGGGACCGAGGCGACCAAACGCGCCTCCGACCTTTCATGGAACCGCTTTATTCCCACGGTGGACGTTTCCGGCACCATGCTCAGGCTGAACAACGCCCCGGAGGGAATCACAATTCCCCTGCCCCCGCAGCTCGGCGGGCCGATGAGCATGGGTGCGTCCCCCCAGTGGATGGTGCGGACCTCGCTGTCGGCAAGCCTGAACTTCAACTTTGCGATGTTCACCGAGATGGACAAACTCAGGCTGGATTACGAAAAGGGGCTGATTTCGTACGAAAAGGCGAGGGCCCAGCTCGAACGGGACGTGCGCAAAGCCTACCATAGTATGCTGCTGCTGCAGGAGAACGTCGCCCTGCTTCACGGGAGCCTTGAGAACGCCGAACGGCAGGTGCAGATGGCCCAGGCCAACTTCAATACCGGCCGGGCTCCGGAGCTGACCCTCCTGCAGGCGCAGGTGGCGATGGAGAACCTCAGGCCGGTCATCGACCAGGCCGAGGGCGGGCTCCGTCTGTCCAGGATGCAGTTCGCCCTGTTCCTCGGCCTGCCCCCGGGCGACGACTTCGTCCTGTCGCCGGTTCCGACCGAGCTTTCCTCCCTCACCCTGGACACCGCCGCCCTGATCGCAAGGGCCGCCTCAGGCCAGCCGGACATCCGGGAACTCCGGCAGGACATCCTCATCGCGATGAGCATACGGAAGTCGACCGGGCTCAGGCTTTTTACCCCGAACCTCATCCTGAGCTGGAGCGTCGATCCCGCGCTCTCAGGCGATCCCTGGGAGGGAAAGTGGTTCGGGGAGGACCGCTGGAAACAGTCCTCCGGCGCATTGAGCCTTACCGTCGCCTTCAGGCTGAACGGGCTTCTGCCCTTCGGCCAGGAGCGGCAGGGCCTTAAGGGGCTGGACGACCAATTGCGGAGCCTCGGAATAAGGCTTGAGTACGCGATCCGGGGGACGGAGATCGAAATCCACAACCTGGTGCTGAGCTTGGAACGCCTGCAGGTGAACATGGACGCCCTTGCCCAGACGGTGGCCCTCGCCGAGCGTTCCTTCTCCTTGACCGAGCAGGCCTACCGGGCCGGCCTTGTCGACCTCTTTCAGGTGCAGAGCGCCGAACAGTCGCTGCGGCAGGCCAGGGTGCAGCTGTACGAACAGCAGTTCAACTACCTCAACGGCCTGATCGACCTCGAATACGCGTTGGGGATCCCGTTCGGGACGCTGTTTTCCGCCGAAGAGGCGCATAAGGAGTTTTGATGAAACATACGGCTTTGTTCGCGGTCCCGGTATCGCTGCTCGTTCTTTTCCTTTCCGGCTGCAACCGGGGAGGAAATGCCGCCGCCCGGGCGGAGGAGGCCGAACCGCCGATTCCGGTTTTCGCGGTGAACACCGCACTGGCCGAGCAGGGCCCGATCCGGGACTTCATCGGGCTTTCAGGCGACGTCATCGCCAGTTCGATGGTGGACGCCTTTTCCGAGGTGGCCGGCCGGGTGGAACGGGTGCATGTCTCCATAGGCCAGCAGGTGGCCAGGGGCCAAACCCTGGCCAGCGTCGATCCCTCGCGTCCCGGCATGGACTTTCAGTTGGGGCTGGTCACGGCCCCGGTTTCCGGGACCGTGGTGGCGGTTCCGGCCCAGGTGGGGATGACGGTCAGCCAGGCGGTGCCGCTGGTGCGGATAGCCGGAGGGAACGCCCTGGAGGTCAGGCTTTTCGTGGCGGAACGGTTCATTTCCAGGATGTCCGTCGGGCTTCCGGCGGAGATAAGCCTTGCCGCCTGGCCCGGGGACGTGTTTGCCGGACGGATCGGCGAAATATCCCCGACCATAGATCCGGTTTCGAGGACCATGGAGATTCGGGTGAGGACGTAAAGCCGGGACGAGAGGCTCAAGGCCGGGATGTTCGCCAACGTCAGGCTTATCACCGAACGCCGGGAGAACGTCGTGCGGATTCCG
>WQZW01000147.1 GCA_009780545.1 Treponema sp. | reverse complement strand
GTCGCCACCGGGACGCTGGACAGCGGGATGAAGTACTACATAATGGAAAACTCGCTGCCGGAAAACCGGGCGCTGATCCGGCTGGTGGTGAACGCCGGCTCCCTGCACGAGGAGGATCACGAGCAGGGGCTGGCGCACTTTGTCGAGCATATGGCCTTTCGGGGCACGACCAACTTCCCCGAAGCCGAGCTGGTCAACTACCTCCGTTCGCTGGGGATGAGGTTCGGGGCCCATGTCAACGCCTTTACCTCGTTCGACCGGACGGCGTACATCATCGAGGTTCCGCTCGAAACCGACGATGCAGGCCGGAAGGTGATTCCGGCAACGGCGATGTCGGTGATCGACGACTGGTCCCGGGGCGTAACCTTCAACCGGGACGTGTTCGAGACCGAGCGGCTCGTGGTGATCGAGGAATACCGGACGCGGCTCGGGGCGATGGAGCGGATTAGGCAGGAGTGGCTGCCGGTGCTGTTCCGCGGATCCCGCTTTGCCGAACGGATGCCCATCGGCAAGCTTGAGATACTGCAGAACGCCACGATAGAAGACCTCGAAGGTTTCTATCACAAGTGGTATCGGGCGGACAACATGGCGCTGGTTTTTGTCGGCGACTTCGACAAACAGGCGCTGGAGGAATCCCTGGGCGACCACTTCGGCATTTCCGCTCCCCAGGTTCCCACTCCCCGTCCTACCTTCGACCTTCGCCCTCCCCAAAGGAACAGCATGGAAACCCTCGTGCTGACCGATCCGGAACTCACCTCGACCAACGTGCTTCTGTACTTCAAGCGGGACAGGCAGGCGCGACGCGGCGACCTTGCCGAACTGCGGGAAAGCGTCATCGACTACCTCATCCAGGACATGGTCAACCTCCGCTTCAACGACGCCATGGCGGATCCGGAAAGTCCCTTCGCCGGGGCCGGGGCCTACACCGACCGCTGGGGTTTTTCCTCCCGCTTCTACGTGATGTCGGCGGTGGTCAAATCCGGCCTTGCCGAGGAAGGGCTTACCGAGCTTCTCCGTGCGAACGAAGCGATCCGACGTTTCGGTTTTACCGACTCGGAGATAAGCCTCGCAGGTGATTCGCTTATTACCTACTACACCAAGCTGGTTCAGGAAAAGGACCGCCAGCAGTCCGGAAGGTTTACCGACCTTTTTACCCAGCACTTCGTCGACCGGGAAGCCGTTTCGGACTTCGAGTGGGAGTTCGATGCGATCAAGCGGCTGCTTCCCGGAATCACCGCAAAGGACATCAATGCGGTGATGCGGCAGTATTTCGCCGCCAACGACATCCAGGCGTTCATCTTTGCGCCGGATTCCGAGCAGGAAAACCTGCCGGGCGATGCCGACATACGCCGGCTCGTGGCCCAGCGTGGCCGAATGACCGTCCAGCCGCCGGAGAACCGGGTACTCGAAGAACAGCTTATGGCCGAGGTGCCGACTCCGGGAACGATTGCCGCAAGGTCGGTGGATGCCGATACCGGCGCGGTGCGCTGGGAACTGGGCAACGGGGCGAAAGTCATACTGTTCCCCACCAGGAACCGGAACGACGAGATCGTCATGCAGGCGATGGCACGGGGCGGGACGACTTCGGCCTCCGATGCGGAGGCGGTTTCGGCCCTGCTTGCCCGCGATATGAGCCAGGCTTCCGGCCTCGGCCCCTGGAGCGCGCCGGAACTCACCAGGTTTCTTGCCACCAAGCAGGTTTCCCTTTTCGCCTCGATCACCGGCTACACCCGGACTTTGCAGGGTTCCTCGACCGCCGGCGACCTGGAAACCTTTTTCCAGGCCCTGCACCTGACCTTTACCGACCAGCGGATGGATCCTCCGGCGGTGGAAGCCCTGATGGCCAGGCACCGGACGGCGGTCGCCCTCCGCAGTGAAAATCCCGACCTCGTTTTTGCCGACGAGATCACCAGGATCACCACCGGCGACCATCCCCGCTTCAGGGTAACCGGGCTGGAGCAGCTTGCCGAGGCCGACATGGACACCGCCCTGGCCTTCCTCAATCGGGGCCTTAACCCGGCGGACTACACCTTCGTCTTTACCGGCAACCTCACCCCGGAACTGATGGCTCCCTACGTGGAAACCTACCTCGCCTCGATTCCCCGCGGCCGGACCTGGAACACCTGGACCGACCTCGGCATACGCCGCCCCGGCCGGGTGGAAAGCAACGTTTTTATGGGAGTTGAGGAACAGAGCACGGTGCGCCTTGCCTGGTTCATGCCGATGCCCTTTACCGAGCAGACGAGCATCGTGGCGCAGGCCCTCGACGAATACCTTTCCGTCATCCTCAACACCGAGATACGGGAAAAGCGGGGCGGCGTCTACAGTATCGGCATTAGCGTCAGCCTGAGTCCCACTCCGCAGGGCGAACTGCAGATGCAGATAGCCTTCCGCTGCGATCCGGGCCGGGTACAGGAACTTTCCGATGCCGTGCTCGCCGTTTTGGACGAGGCCACCGGGACCATCGACCGCACGGTGTTCGAGAACGGCATCCAGGCCCTGCACAAGGCCCTGGAAACCCAGATGCAGAGCAACGGTTTTATCGCCCAGAGCTTCGCAAACTCCGAAGCCTTGCTGAACCTGCCCCTGTCCAGGCTGCAGAACCGCCCGCAGTACTTCGACGCCGTTACCGTGGCCGACATCCGGCAAATGCTCGCCGGCATCCTCCCCACCGGCCCGGCAAAGATCGTCCTGTACCCCGCGGCAATGGCGGGGGAGTAACCGGTCCAATTTACTTGCAGTAAATTGGACTCGGAGTTCCGGTACCTTCCGTAGGAAGGTGCCGGAACTCCACGCATTTGTTGTTGGAGTAAATGCGTGGGGATTTGTTTCGCAAAACGCCTGAGTCCATTTTCCGCATGAGGATGGACCACCTCCACAATTCCCTACCTTGACTAAAAAATCATTTAAGCCTACAGAGTAGACGAATGCTTGATTTTATTCACATGTTGTACTAGAATGACGAAGGAGAGTAAACAGGAGGTGCTTCATTACAAAGCAACTAGGGAAGTGGCTGTACAGCCTAGGATGTCATCCTAAAGCAGTACAAATCTGGTTTGCTAGGATTAGTACCTGGCATATAGAACAGGAACATGGCAAATATAATGGATGTAAAGCCGTCGTTGACGGAAAACTCCATTATTGTCATGTTGAACCTCGTATGTTGGTTCGGGGTTTAAGTAGTGCATAAGAATCCCTTGGAGGATTCTTATGACGAAGAAGCTTTTGGAGGATTCTTATGACGAAGAAACTTTTGAACGGTACGGTAGCTTTGGTGCTGTTGTTTGGCTTTGTGTTTACTGGGTGTAACAATAGCGTAGATCTGGTTGGCAAGGATGAAGTCTTGTCTGTACCGATGCCGGAACTTTCGGCATTTGATTATGTTTTCCGTGTGGTTGACGTGTCTGGCTTAACCAACGGGGCTGGTGTCGAAGGTTTTGAGGAGTTGGTTAATGCCCATTCTGCGGATTTGCAGCAACTGGCTGCTGTTTTCGAGAGTAATTTGTCCACAGCCCAAAGGGGGAGGACGAATTCTGTTATTTCCCGTCTTGCTGAGATCAACATTATTGCGGAAAGCAATCGGGAAGTACGGAGCATGGTGAGTAGGCTGGCTTCGGAAGGCGTGTATGTGCAATTTGCATACCGGGATTTTCTTTTAGGTCAGACGGAAAGTTTTGCGGCTAACCACTCACGAAGTCTACATAAGGATACCGTAAGTAGGCGTACGCTTACCTTTGACGGGCACTCAGAAAACCCAGGTAATTGGGTTTCTGGCCACGGTGAATTTATCCCCTTGGATGGCGACATCGTTACGAGAGCAGGTAATTTGGCCGAGATCAATGGGCTAGCTTCGCTACCGCTTGCCGAAGGTAGGGAAAATATCGTAAGCGAGTACCTTCAGACTCTTGCCGATGTTGCGCTTTCATTCCCTGGTGCGGAAATTACCAAACAGGCTGACGGAACGTTTGTCGTTTCCATTGGGGACATGACACTGGAATTCACCGCAGAAGACGAGCTTTCGCGTGGTTTACTTAAGAAGATAACTGGGGTTGCTTGCATAATAGGAGGGGGGGCAGCTATTATTGTTGGCGCAAAGACTGGCAGTGATAAACTTGTTACTGCTGGGTTGTGGATCGTTATGGGTGGAATTGCATTGCTGATGTAACATCCTTAAAACAAAGATGGAGCCTCGACTAAGTCGAGAATTCCATCTTTGTTTTGCTGCTTTCTTTGGAGGAAACAATGAACAGAGCACGCATTTTGGCATTCATCCTGGTGTTTCTCGGCCTAGCATTACCCGCCTTCGCACAGGAATCGGGCGGGCCGGCTTCCGTGGCGGAGCTTCGGCCGGATCTGCTCCTGCAGTACACCGGCCGATCCAATTTCTGGAATCCCAATGTCCTGATGCGGCTTGACGGTACGGGCCTTTCGTACCGGGAGTCGCTGGAATTGTTGCGGACGGTGCCGGCAAACGGCGATCTTATGCGGCAGATAAAGCGTAACAGGGTAACGAGCCATGTTTTTGCGGGATTTACGCTGGCGGGCGTTGCGACAGCAGCAGTCTTTGCCCTTACCGACCTGCCGGGAAGGGATATCGGCTTGTATTCGGCGGTTTTTACGGTCATGGGGTTCGGCGTAACGACCACGTTCGTGATGCAGGCCGAAAATCGCAGGTTCCTTCGGGCGGTTGACAACCACAACCTTTACGTGCTGGAGATTCCGGTTTCCGGGTTACGGAACTAAATCCTGGCAATGCGTGGATTTCCACGCATTGTTCGCCGGCAAAGGCTCTGCGAGCTTACCCGGGGTAATGGAATCATGTAGGCCCTTTCCTACCTCCGCCGTAGTTTTTCAAAATTCCGAGGCACTTGCAAAACTTCAGGTTTGCAAGTGCAACCGCTAAAAATGCACGTTTCGTAGCCC
>WQZW01000146.1 GCA_009780545.1 Treponema sp. | reverse complement strand
GCGTCGAAGTAGGGAATAAGTGCCGCCACGTGGAAAAAGTGGCGTAGGCGGGGGCCGCCCCTGGGGTAGGCTTCGGTTTCGGGAGGATGCATGTCGGCGTTTACGGCGGCGAGGAAGAACCGGCCGGGTTCCTCGACGGCAAGGACGTACAGCAGGGGCAACAGGCCCTCGATGCCGTAGCCGAGGTCCTCGATGAATCCCGGGAAGGAACGGAGTTCGGCTCCGGCCGGGTTCCGCAACATGAGCCTTGAGAAGGGCTGGCGGCGGACCTCGAACTCGGTGAGGGTGGCGAACTCCGGGGAACGCAGGGCGGACCAGGCGTTCCGGGCGAGGTTCCGTATCCAGTCCAGGCCGAAAAAGGGATCGCGGGTATGCTCGAAGGGGCGGGTAAAGGAAGAACCCCGTCCGCCGAAGGGAACGGTAAGGTCGGCAATGTCGAGGCGTTCGCCCGAAACGGGGCGGAGCATGCCGTCGACCACCCACTTGGCGAAGCCGGAATGGCTCAGGCCGGCCCCGTCTTCCTCCTGGGGAAGGCCGGAGGTTATGAGGACGAAGTTGCCCTCCGAATCCATGGCCCCGTCCGGGGCGTAGGCCAGGTCCGGAAGCCGGCGGCGTATGTCGGCGACCAGGCGGCGCTGGTCCAGGTAGTCGTCGGGATCTATCCGGAAGAAGCGGACGGGGAAATCGTTGCCGGCAAGGGCGATGATGTCGCGCAGGGGCATAAGGGAAAGACGTTCCAGGGAAACCGGGAGGACGAGGCCCGCGACCAGAAAGGCATCGTAGACAAGGACGTCCATCTGCGAACGGTCCCGGCCGAAGGGGGTAAAACGGAGGAAGACGTACCGGTCGCTTCGGGGAAAGACCCGGACCGACGTGAGGCCCTCTCCCCGGACGGCGGTTTCCCGCGCCGCCCTGGTGAATTCCCAGGAACCCTGCTCCCAGCCGGAATACTGCCCGGCGGCCGACGCGCGGGCGAGGATCACCCGGCTTTCCCCGACTCCCGACATCACGGCGACCTGCACCCGCTCCCCGCCCGGCAGGACGTGGATGCCGCGGCCGCCCGGCGCCGGGGCCGGCCCCTCGTCCAGCCAGAGTCCGCCGGCAAGGGCGCGGAGGCCTGAGTCGTCGGAAATGGCGTTCAGGGGAAGGTCCTTGGCATGAAGGCCCGGAGCCGGGACAAGCCCCAGGACCAAGGCCATAACCGGAAAAAGCCGTCTTCCCTTGCCCGACAAGGCGGAGTTTTGCCGCGCGAAACTCCGAATCCGAGCCGCCGAAGCCGGCTTGGATCGGCGTTGCAGGCGGGGGCGTTGCGGGCGGGGGCGTTGCGGGGGCGGCGCCCCCGCTTGGGGGGTAGCGAAAGCCTCATTTTGCCTACCGGCAAAATGAGGCTGGAGCGAGGGGGGCGTGCCCCCCCCCTTGATCTCCGAATCCGGATTCCAGTTTTTACGAAAAGGAGTGGTCATATCTACTTCTATTATCGGACTCTTTTTTGTATAATGTAAAGCGGAGGAAGGGCGGGCAATGAAAGTATACAGTCGCGGACAGTTGGTGCTCGGGGTCGCTCTTGCGGGCCTGGGCACCGGACTTGCGGTCCTTGGTTTGGGGGTGCCGGCGTTGCTGGCCCGTCTCGGGGGCGAGGACCGTCCCGTTCTTCCGGAGCCCCGGGCCCTTGTCGGGGCGATCCCGGATATCGGGTCCGGACCGGAAGAAGGATTCCCCTTCGGCAGCCCCGATTTGTTCCCGGTGCAGAACCGGCAGGGCTTTTCCGAGAGCGAACGCGAGAACATCGAAATCTACGAAAGGCTGAACGCGGGCGTGGTGAACATCACCACCGAGGTGACGGCGATCAACTGGTTCCTCGAACCGGTTCCCCAGCCGGGCGGCAGCGGCTCCGGCTCCATCATCGATCCGCGGGGCTACGTCCTTACCAACAACCATGTCATCGCCAGCGCCGACCGGGTGTTCATCAGCCTGGCGGACGGTTCCCAGTTCGACGGCACCGTCGTGGGCACCGACCCGGAGAACGACCTCGCCGTGCTCAAGTTCGAGCCTCCCCGGGGAGCGGTCCTGCAGGTCGTGCCCTACGGGGATTCCGGGACGCTGCGGGTGGGGCAGAAAGTGCTGGCCATCGGCAATCCCTTCGCCCTGGAACGGACGCTCACCGTGGGCATCGTCTCCGGGCTGGGCCGTCCTGTCCGCATCTCCAGCCGGCATGTCGTCCGCGACATGATCCAGACCGACGCGTCGATCAACCCCGGCAATTCCGGCGGCCCGCTTTTGGACTCGCAGGGCCGGATGGTGGGCATCAACACGATGATCTATTCGCCGACGGGCGGTTCGGTGGGCATCGGCTTCGCCATCCCGGTAAACACCGCCCGTCGGGTGGTCAACGAACTGATGACGCACGGCAGGGTAAGGCGGGGCTGGATCGACGCCACGATGGTGCAGCTTTTCCCGGCCCTGGTCCGCCATGCCGGCCTCCCGGTCAGCCAGGGCCTGTTGGTGTCCCGCACGCTCCGGGGCGGGCTTGCCGAGCGCGCCGGCCTCCGGCAGGGCGGCGAGGCGGTCCGCAGCGGCCGCAACGTCATCTACATAGGCGGCGACATCATTACCTCGGTCAACGGCATCGAGATCCAGACCCTTTCCGACCTGTACGGCGCCCTGGAAACCTCCAAACCCGGCGACCGTGCCGCCGTCGGCGTCATCCGCAACGGCAATCCGGTTACCGTCGTGGTCCAACTGGCCAACCGCGACGACGTGCTCAACTGACGGTGCGGAACATGTCTATAAAGGAAGACTTTCCGTGGAGGAAGGCAGGGAATCCGGAATCGAAACATGAGGAGGGGGGGCAACCCCCCGCGCTCCACCCTCATTTTGCCGGTAGGCAAAACGAGGCTTTCGCTACCCCCCGTGCGGGGTTCCACCCCGCAACGCCCCGCATTTTCCGTCGGCCAAAGCGTGCGGACCTGCTTCGCAAAACTCCGCTTGGATTTGCCCTCGCCCTCATGTCGGCCCTTGTTCTCGGCACCTGCGCCTCCACTCCCCGGATCGGGCCGCCGGAAACCGGAATCCCCGACGCCCTTACCGAACCGCTGTTCCGGTTCGTCAGGTTCGAGGACGGGACCTACGGCTACGACCGCCGGCAGCCGGTTGCCTACAGCCGCTTCTCCGACGAGACGGTGCGGATTCCCCGCGAGCTTCCGCCCGCAAAAACCGGCTTCCGGGGCGTTTGGGTTGCGACCGTCCTCAACCTCAACATCCCCCGTGCCCGATCCGCCGAGCATTTTAAGGAAGAGTACCTCAGGATTCTGGACACGCTGGCCGACTGGAACATGAACGCGGTCATCTTCCAGGTGCGGCCCATGCTGGACGCCTTCTATCCTTCGAGGATCAACCCCTGGTCGCAGTTCCTGACCGGCAGGCAGGGACAGGAGCCGGCCTGGCTCGCCGACTGGGATCCCCTGGAGTGGATGGTCGCCGAGGCCCATGCCCGGGGCATCGAGTTCCATGCCTGGTTCAATCCCTACCGGGTTACCTCAAGCGGCCCGCAGGAACTTTCCGTTCCCGGTTTCGCCCCGGCCGACCTTGCCCGCATGACGGCCCCCGACCTGGTTTCCGCCCTTGTCTCCGGCGGCATCCTGAGCCCGGAGAACTTCGCCGTCCGGAATCCCCGTTTTACCTACGTTTACAACGGAAGGCTGTACCTCGACGCCGGCCGGCCGGAAGTGCGCCGGCATGTGGTGGACACGGTGATGGAGGTGGTCCGGGGCTACGACGTCGACGCCGTCCACTTCGACGACTACTTTTACCCCTACCGTGCCGGAGCGCGGGCCTTCGGCGGTGCCGGCGAGGACCGGGAAACCTTCGACCTGTACGGCGCCGGACGGTTCGCCGACACGGCACGGGGGATGGACGCATGGCGGAGGGAGAACAACACCGACCTGATACGGGCCGTCCGCGGGGCGATTTCCGCCGAGAACCGGCGGAGCATGCGGGCGGTACAGTTCGGGATAAGTCCCTTCGGCATCTGGGAACATGCCCAGAACGATCCCCGGGGCTCGAACACGCCGACCGGTTCCGGCAGCACCTATTCCGGCCAGGTTTTTGCCGACACCCTGCTCTGGGTGCGGGAGGAGCTGATCGACTACATCGTTCCCCAGGTCTACTGGAGCTTCGACCAGGGGGCGGCCCCCTACGCCGAGCTGGTCCGCTGGTGGTCCTCGGCGGTCGAGGGCCGGAACGTAAACCTGTACATAGGGCATGCCAACTACAAGCACCTGGACAGCGACGCCATGGAGCCGGCCTGGATGAACCCGGAGGAGATTCCCAACCAGCTGCGCTATAACCGTACCCTGCCGGCCGTTTCCGGCAACGCTTTTTTCAGCTTTTCCCGGCTTCTGGAAGTTCCCGGCACCGGACCTGTCGAGCGGGCCGCCAACGAGGCGATACGCCTGCTGAAGGCCGACCTTGCCGCCCACAAAACCCTCCCCCCGCCCAAACCATGGCTGGACCGCCGCCTCCCGGCCCCGCCCGCCGCCGCCGCCCGCCGGGGCGACACCCTGACCTGGAGGACGGCAGCGGGCGGCAATACCGGATACTTCGTGGTCTACCGCTTTCCCGCTCCCGGCCCTTTCCGCCGGCCCGACCTTGCCCGGATTACCGCCGATCCCACCAATATCGTCGCCCTGGTCCGGAAGGGCGGCACCGTCCATACCTTTACCGACACGGCCCTTGCAGGGCTTCCCGGCAGGTACGGCTATGCGGTTACGGCGCTCAGCGCCGCGGGGCTGGAGTCGGCGGCGAGCTTGGCTCGGGGGAGATGATCCGGTAGGCCCAATCCGCCGAAGGCGGATTGGGCTATGGAGAATCGACATCCTCCGTAGGAGGATGTCGATTCTCCACGCATTGGTTGTGGGAAAAAGTTTTGGGAGGATATGGTAGGATGAT
>WQZW01000145.1 GCA_009780545.1 Treponema sp. | reverse complement strand
GAATCTCCCGGATTTTCCACTGATTGTTGCTTCTACTATCATGTAGCCATTCTCGATGACAAAAGGAATGACAAATCCGTCCGCATCGCTTGCCGTGCCGGAATCGTCTCCACACGAAGACAGAAACGTGGAAGTTAACCAGAGAAGGACCGGTAACTTTAAAAGGAATTTTTTGTTCATCGAGCTTCTCCTTTATATTCGTTCAAACAATTCGAGAAGATCACGGTGCACGAAAAATCGCCGGCGACTCCCCGTGCACCTCGTTGCTTGACCGCTAACCGCCTGTTGCAAGCTGGCGATTTAATGGTGTCTTAGTGACAGATGCACCCGCATTTGTCTCCGTCGTCGGGGATTTTACCACTGCCGCCACCGCCAAAACCGCCACTTGGGTCAGGGGTAAACATTGAGGTATCATTCCCGATCCCGCCGCCGTCGACCAACACCATCTCGTCCTCGGTAACTGCCGAGAATCCCGCTACGTTCAGCTTTCCGCTCATGATGCGCTCCTCTCTTTTGGCTACGTGGCGCTGCAGCCGCCACGTAGCCAAACAACAACATTTTGCCCCTTAAGGGGCAAGACGGGCAACGCCCGCCATAAGCAAAGTTTGCTGCTTCACCTACATTCTAAGCATGTACGCCGTTCCTTTGGTTGTCAAGAAAAATTTCAATAATGCGCAAGCGATTAATTACGGGGGAAAAAAATTCCGTGTAGGCGATTATGCACGGAAATTACCGGTTGCCTCCATAAACAGGCAAGTCGGTGTCCAAATCGGCGAGGCAGTATTTTCGGAGGAGCATTTCCGGGACGTTCTCCGGGCGAACGATCCTGTCGTTTTCCAGCGACCCGATGCAGGAAACGTCAAAATCACGGTGATCGAAATGCGCGCGGAGTCCGACCTCCCTGCTAAAAAAGAATTCGGCCGCCCGCCCTTCGGCGGGGACGGGGGTTTCGATACGGAATGCCAGGCCGTCGAAAGAGAAACGGCCGTTTTCGTCCGCGACGACCTTTTGCCGAAAGGCAAGCAGGGTGTCAAGGTCGCGCCCCTGTAGCGGCAGGAAAAGGGACCTCGCCGACTTTGGCCTGACTTTTCTGCTGTAAACGGCAAAAAGGACGGGCAGTATCTTGTTTGCCAAGTCCAAGTCCTTCACCTGCTCCAGTTTCAGCCTGCCGGGAAGGGCCGCCTCTACCCGGCAAAGCAGTTGGTCGATGCGGAGCAGGGCTTCCGGAAAGGCGTCGGCCTCGGGAATTGCCGCCCCCATCATGGTGGCGACGACCGTTCCAAGCGGGGAATGGTCGAGGAGCAGGCCTTCCCTCCGCGCGATGACGGCGGACGGAAGGCCGAAATCCTCGGCGGTCTGCCGCAGGGCCCGCGCATACCCGGCGAAGCATTCGGCCGCGCACAGGCACAGGCCGGTTACCTGCCCCGATGCGTCGTCAACGGCCCCGTGCAGGACGTAAGAGCCCCCGTTGTCCAGCCAGTCGCCCCGGCGGGCGAAGAGGCAGAGAAGTTCCCCCGTTTCCGCCGCCCGTCCGGAATCCTTCGGGCCGCCCCTTGCCTTGCGCTCCGGTGTCAGCCCTTCGGCCTTCAGGATATTCCTAAGGGTACTCTCGCTTATCCGTATCCCATGGTTTTGGGAAAGTTCGGCCAGGAAGTTACGAACGGTTAATTTTGAATAGGCGGGTCTTTTTTTCAGTTTGATTACGCGCAGCCTTTGCCCCTCGTCCATGGCGTTCGCGGGGTGCCTGCCGGCATTGCCATGATCGAAGGCGGACTCGCCCTGCAGATCGAACCTTCTCTTTAGCCGCCTTACGTTTGCTTTGCTCATGCCCAGCCCGGAAGCGGCTTCGCCGACGGTGGTAAGATCGGCCGCCAGCAGGCGGATGACGAAAGATACTTCCTTTCTGTCTTTCATAATGGATCCTTCCATAATATGAACGCACAACTGCCAGTGTATAACCATATACCACCGGGACATTAAGATGTCAAGCGTCGTGGCGGGCCGGGCTCTGTCGGTAAACCCGAATGCCCCCCCATTGATCCCACTCCAAAAATTACCGATACTGAAGTAGGATTCCGGGCCTTGGCGTCCGGGGCAAGCCGGCAGAGACGGAGGATCGGGATGAACGGAGTACGATGGGCGGGAAAGCCGCCGGCGAAAAAATCGCTTTGGGGATTGGGCCGGGCGGCCGTTGTTCTCGCCCTGGGCCTGGACATTTTCGGCTGTGCCTTCGGGAACGAAGGAGGCATGGCCGCCTATGCGGAGGGTTTTGGCATCGGGGCGGAGAGCGTTCCCGGCGGGCTGCTCCTCAGCTTCGAGGACATCCCCCATGACATGGACTGGATGCTGATCACCGTCGTCGACATCACCGATGACCGCCACCGGTTTACCGCGGCCTTTACCGAAATAGGGAGCCTCAGCCTGGACCAGATACGGGTTTCCGGCAGCATCCTGTTCCCCTTCGCCGTCGAAGGGAGGCGGTACACGATAGGGGCGGCAATCGGTATCGGCAACACCGCCGGCAGCCTGCTGGCCTACAACGAGGTCCTTGCCATCTACGAGGGAATATCCGTCGTCAACGACATCACCCTGGATCTCAACCCGGATGCCACCGAGGCGAGGCTTTCGGAGGTTCCCCGGCTCTCGTTCCAGGTTCCCTTCTCCTCGCCGAGGTACTACTACATCGCCCACATCAACGCCCCGAGGAGCAGCTCCTCGTTCAGCTATTTCGAGCGGAACGACGAACCGTTCTGGCAGCCGGATTTCGCCGAGATCGCCGCCGAGCTGCGGACGAACTCCAAAACCGCGCTCTCCGGTGCCATGGCTATTTCGATCCAGGCCCTGTGCAGCGTGATCGCCGAGGACAACACTACCTGGCATATCAACATCGCCCGCAGCCGGGAATTCACCCACAGGTTCTAGTTTTACGGAGCGGAAGTGGACTTTCAGCGGATACTGTACTTCCTGCCGGGGATAATCCTGGGGCTGACCGTGCACGAATACTGTCATGCCCTCTGCGCCTTCAAGCTCGGCGACGACACCGCGCGGGAGAAGGGACGCTTGACGCTGAACCCGGTCAGGCACATCGACCCGATAGGTTTCTTGTTCATCGTCTTTGCCGGTTTCGGCTGGGCAAGGCCGGTGGAATTCGATCCCGGCCGGCTCCGGCATCCCGTGCGGGACCGTGCCCTCATCGCGCTTGCCGGCCCGCTGTCGAACCTTCTCCTGGGTATATTAATTTTATTAACAATGAGGTTCGCCCTGCATTTCGGCCGGCCTTCCCAAACGGCGCTTTCC
This sequence comes from Treponema sp., assembly GCA_009780545.1. The sequence goes on along the minus strand of WQZW01000145.1, from coordinate 1,661 downwards.
CTGATGTTCTTTTCCGCCTACATCAATTTCGCCCTGTTCGTTTTCAACATGCTGCCGATTCCCCCGCTTGACGGAAGCCATGTCGTTTTTGCCGGGATCAAACTCAGACCGGAAACCGAGGCAATTTTTCAAAAAATCGGCCTGCCGATTCTCCTTCTCCTCATCATCCTCCAGAACTTCGTCGGTATCACCGTTCTCCCCATCGGAACCTTGGCCATGGGACTGATCGGCCTGTTCCTGTAAACAAAGCCCGACCGATACCGCCCGGAGGCTTCCCCGTCCCGATTCCGTCATCCGAAAGATGGGGGGGGGAAGCACGGAAATCAATTTTTGGAAAACTCGAAGAATTTTTAACCACGGAGGACACGGAGTTGCACGGAGGGAGAGGAAAAAGGAGCCTTGCGTCTTTCAACCTGGCTTTAAGCGGGTAATTTTGACCCGAGAACGTAATTGATTAATACACGGATTGAAACTCCGTGTACTCCGTGCAACTCCGTGGTTGATTCTTCTTAAAAATTGATTTCCGTGGGGGAAAGACTTGAAACTTGGACGCAAACTCCCCATCATGGTAGTATAGAGCGGTTGCCATTCAAAAATTGACCGACCGTAAGGAGCGCACCATGGATGCCATCGAACTTGAAAAGGCCTACGATCCGGAAACCTTCGAGGCCAGGATTTACGCCCGCTGGAAAGAAGCCGGAGCCTTCCGGCCGGAGTCGGCCAAAGGCGGGGGCAAACCGTTCAGCATGGTGATTCCGCCGCCCAACGTTACCGGCAGGCTCCATCTGGGGCACGGGCTGAACAACAGCCTCCAGGACGTCATCGTCCGCTTTCACCGGATGCGGGGGAATCCGGTGCTTTGGCTGCCCGGAACCGATCATGCCGGCATCGCGACCCAGCACGTGGTCGAACGCAGGCTCAAGGCCGAGGGCCGCAGCCGGGTCGAGCTGGGGCGGGAAAAGTTCGTCGAGGAATCCTGGAAGACGACGCGCGAGCACCATGCGGTCATCTGCGAGCAGCTTGCACGGATAGGCGCCGGCGTGGACTGGGATCGGGAACGCTTTACTTTCGACGAGGGCCTGGCCCGGGCCGTTCGGGAGGTTTTCGTCACCCTGTACGAGCGCGACCTGATGTACAAGGGCAACTACCTGGTCAACTGGTGCAGCTCCTGCGGGACGGCCCTTGCCGACGACGAGGTCAACCACGAGGAAGTCAAGGGCAAGCTGTACCGCCTGCGGTACTACTTCGCCGGGCCGGAAGGGGAAGCGGCGAGGCAGGCGGTAATTCGGGGCGAGCAGCCGCCGGCCGGCACCTTCATCGAGATCGACACCAGCCGGCCGGAAACCCTCTTCGGCGATACCGCCGTGGCCGCCAATCCGGAGGATCCGCGCTACGTGGAGTTCAAGGGCAAAACGGTGATCCTGCCCATCGTGGGCAAGGAAATCCCGGTCGTGCTGGATTCCTTCGTGGACAGGGACTTCGGCACCGGCGTTCTCAAGATCACCCCGGCCCATGCGGTCGGCGACTGGGAGGTTGCCGGCCGGCAATCGCTGCCGGTGCTGAACATCCTCAATGCCGACGGCACCCTCAACGACGAGGTTCCGCCGCAATACCGGGGACTTTCGGTGAACAAGGCGCGGCAGGAGGTGGCAGGCGAGCTG
>WQZW01000144.1 GCA_009780545.1 Treponema sp. | reverse complement strand
TTGGCTACGACGCGATGACCTTGGGAAATCACGAGTTCGACAGGGGAAAGGCGCTTATTAAAAAACAGATGTCCATGGCCAATTTCCCATTCCTTTCGGCAAACGTGATGGACGGAAGAAGCCTGCTCGGAAAGCCGTACGTCGTCAAAAACTACGACGGTTTCCGCGTCGGCGTTTTCGGTATCACCACCGCGCGAACAACGGTGCTTGCCGCGAATTCCTTCACCGCCAGGCTTAACTTCACCGACGAAATCGCCGCCGCAAAGAGAATGGTCGAAACGCTCAGAAACAGGGAGCGCGTTGACGTAGTGATCGCGCTTGTTCACATGGGGGACAGTAACGAGACCGCCGATCACGTTTCCTCGCTGGACCTCGCCGCTGCGGTACCGGGAATCGATCTCGTAATCGACGGCCATCACCACACGCTTTTCCCCGAGCCGACTCTCGTGGGCGGAAACACTCCGGTCGTTTCGGCGGGGGATCGCGGCCGGTGGGTCGGGCGCGCGGACATTTCGATCAGGGATGGCGAGATTGTCGGTTTTAACTGGGAAACGGTTCCCGTAACGGGTTTCGCTCCGGAGCCGGGCATCGTGGCGATGCTGGCCCCGTTCATCGAGAAAGCCGATGCGTCGCTCAAGGAAGTCGTCGGTTTTGCCTCCGGCGAGTTTCCGCAGGCCCGCGTAAGGTACGAGGAAACCGCGCTTGGAAACGTCATCAACGACGGCGTGGCATGGTGGATTCGCAACGAGCTTAACCAGAACGTGGATTTCGTCTTCACCAACGGCGGCGGCATCCGCGCTCCCCTGCAAAGCGGGGACATAACCCGCGAGAACATTCTCACGGTACTGCCGTTCGAAAACTACGTTCTGATCGGCTCGATAACGGGCGCGCAACTTAAGGAAATGTTCGATTTCGTCGCAACGATTCCGCAGGGCAACGGCGCATTTCCGCAGTTTTCTTCGGACGTTCGATACACCAGAAACGCATCCAGAGGCATGACCGAGCTTACCATAGGGGGAGCGCCCATCGATCCGAACAGGACGTACCGCTTTTCCACGAACGATTTCGTCATGAGGGGCGGCGACGGCTATTCCATGCTTGCCGGAGCGACCGAAGTCTTCGACACGTCCCAGCTTATTTCCACCGCTTTCATCGAGTACATGAGCCGCACCGGAGGAAAAATCTCGCCGGTAACGGACGGCCGCGTGGTAATCAAGCTTTAGGTTTAGCGTACACCGGTTTTGGCGGGCCTTGCCGTTCTTTCGGCAGGGCCCGTTCTTTGTCCCGCGTGCCGGGCGGAGGCTAAAAAACCTTGCTCCCGTTGATGAACTCCCCAAGCTCCCGGTCCACGGTGCGGATGTGCCGGATGATCCATCCGATGATCGAGTTGTTCAGGGCCAGCGTGAAGCTCAGCGAGGGGCCGTTCCTGCCGTACTCTTCCTTCATCTTCCTGAACTCGGCGATGTATTCCTGATGAAGGCCATGGTGCCATTCGTATTTCGGGTACCCGCTCTTCCTTTGAAGCTTTTCCTCGTCCTCGAAATGCTCGACGATGTAGTCGCCGAGGAAGTCGATCAGCCGGTCGGTCTCCTCCTTGCCCGTGGACGCATCCCCCGCCAAAACGATGTCATTGATCCGTCTGATAAGCTCCTTGTGCTGTTCGTCGACTGCCGGCATCCCGGTTACCAGCTCCTGGGTAAATTCGATCCTCATGATTCCCCCTAAAAGAATTTTGCATCCATCAAATAGATAAGGTAATGCTGACGGAATTGCAAGTCAAGGATTTATTGTTCTCGATCTACGGTTATCAACAACCCTGCCATAAATGGCGGATATGTACCCTCCGAATACAATCAATTTGGGCAAGGACGGGTATTGCAAAAACCATGGCAATGTTTTTACTATTTATTTATTTTTCTTGCTTATTCGGCCCTCCCAACCAAAGCCATGGAGTTTTGATCCGCAAAACTACCAAGTCCAATCTCCCTACCGGGAGATTGGACCGGTTTCCAGCACACGGGCGACCGTCCCGACATTGTTCATGGAATACAGGTGTAGGCCGTCGGCTCCGGCTTCGGTGAAACGGCGGAGGAGTCCGGCGGTATACTCGATGCCGGCGGCGGCGAGGTTTTCGCCGTCGGCCCCGTACTTGCCCAAAATGGCAGAAAGCTCGGCGGGAATGGAGCAACCGTTGTCGATTGTCATGCGGAGGGTGCGTTCGCGGGAGGTTACCGGCATCACCCCGACCAGAACCGGGATGGAAACTCCGGCCTTGCGGATAGCCTCGAGGAAACGCTCGAAGGCCGGGACGTCGTAGCATAGCTGGGTCATGGCAAACTCGGCCCCGCAGTCCTGCTTCTGCCGAAGAAAGTCGATGTCGGCTTGGGGGGAAACGGCCCGCAGGTGGGTTTCCGGGTAACAGGCGGCACCCGGGCACAGAGCCGGAAGTTTGGCCTTGAGGAAGGCGATCAGGTCGCAGGCGTGGGCAAAACCGTCCTCGGGCACTTGGTAGCCCGGCGGAAAATCGCCCCGGAGGACGAGCAGGCCGGAAGCCCCGGCTTCGAGAAAGGCGGTGGCACCGGCCAGTATCCGGTCGCGGTTGCCTTCGGTACAGGTCAGGTGGGGAATCACGGGAAGGCCGGCCGCAAGGATCAGCCTGGCGACGTCGAGGGTGCGGCCCGTTTCCGAACCTCCGGCACCGGAGGTACAGGACAGAAAGTCCGGAGCGAACCCGGCAAGCCCGTCGATCACCTCGGCGGCCGCGGGACCCTTCCCCGACTTGGGCGGAAAAACTTCGAAAGAAAGGGTTCTCTTCGTCTTCAGCAACTCGGCCAGCGTCATGGTACCTCCAGGAAAAGCTCCGGAGTTTACCATAGCGGTAACGGCGGGAACTTTCAAGTCAGGAAAACCAATACCGATGAGGGGGGCCAAGCCTGTCCGATCTCCTTCGGAGATTGGACTTAGGAGAATTGGCGACCTCCTATGGAGATTGCCAATTCTCCACGCATTTACCCTCATCAACCATACTGTGGGGGGCCAAACCCCCGATCCAATCGGCCAAAGGCCGATTGGATTTAGGAGATTTGCGGAGCAAATCTCCACGCATTTACCTGACAAGCTTATGAAAGGGGGCCAAGCCCCCCTCCACTCCAGCCAAAAGTTGCCGCTTTGCGACAACTTTCGTCTTCCGTTACCCCCCGAGCGGGGGCCAGCCCCCGCAACGCCCCGCCTTGGTTGCCAAGACCGCATCGCACCCATTTCCGCCAGGCCCCAACTTGAGATCGAAGCATCTCCTTTCACGACCTAATCGAAATCTCCCCGACTTCCGCCATCCCCCTCCCGGCCATGTACCCGGCTATCCCTTCCACCACCTCGAGCATGACGGGCGGGCGGACGAAGGTGGCCGAGCCGACCTGGACGGCAGTGGCTCCGGCGGCGAGGAACTCGATGGCATCCTCGGCGGAAGCTATGCCGCCCATGGCCACCACCGGAACGGCCGGACCGAGTTCGCCGCAGAGCTCCCGATCCAATCGGCCAAAGGCCGATTGGATTTAGGAGATTTGCGGAGCAAATCTCCACGCCTTGGTCGGCAAGAACCGCATCGCACGCACTTCCGCCCGGCCCCGACTTCATATCGGAGCACCTCTTTTCACGACCTGATCGAGATCTCCCCGACTTCCGTCATCCCCCTTCCGGCCATGTACCCGGCTATCCCCTCCACCACCTCGAGCATGACGGGCGGGCGGACGAAGGTGGCCGAGCCGACCTGGACGGCACGGGCTCCGGCGGCGAGGAACTCCAGGGCATCCTCGGCGCAGGCTATGCCGCCCATGGCCACCACCGGAACGGCCGGGCCGAGTTCGCCGCAGAGCTCCCAGACCATGCGGAGGGCCAGGGGGCGGATGGCCGGGCCAGAAAGGCCGGCGGAAACGTTGTCGAAAACCGGCCGGCGGGCCTCGATGTCGACGGCCATGCCCTTGAAGGTGTTGACCAGGGAAAGCGCGTCCGCCCCGGAATCCAGACAGGCTTTTGCCACAGCCAGGAGATCGCCGGCATTGGGGGACAGCTTGACCATCAAGGGACCCGGGAAGCGGGCCCGCACCGCCGACACGACCCGGCCGGCCTGACCTGCCTCCAGCCCGAAGGCCATTCCCCCTTCCTTGACGTTGGGGCAGGAGATGTTCAGTTCGATCATGTCCGGGGGGCTTGCGGCAAGAAGGGCCGCACCTTCGGCGTATTCCTCGATGCTCGAGCCGGAAAGGTTGGCGATGACGGCGGTTCCCAGCTTTCGCAGGGCGGGAAGTTCGTTTGCGATGAAGGCCGGAATGCCGGGGTTCTCAAGCCCTATCGAGTTGAGCAGGCCGGAAGGCGTTTCCCACAGGCGTGTCCCGAGGTTGCCGGAGCGGGGATTCAGGGTGAGGCCCTTGGTGCAGATGCCCCCGAGCCGGGAAACGTCCATCAGGCCGGCGTATTCACGGCCGTAACCGAAAGTGCCGGAGGCCGCGATGACCGGGTTTTTCAGGCGAACTCCGGCGATTTCGACCGACAGGTTAGGTTCGCTCATCGGGGTACATCTCCTCGGCGGGAAAGATCGGGCCGTCGGCACAGCAGCGGCGGTTGCCGGAAGCGGTTTCCACCGTGCAGCCCAGGCAGGCACCGACACCGCAGGCCATGCGCCGCTCCAGGCTGACCAAACAGGGAACGCCGGCTCCGGCGCACTTGTCGGCAACGACCTTCATCATCGCCTCCGGGCCGCAGGTGCAGACGACGGCATACCCCTCCGGCTCGAAGTGATCGGTGATGCGGCCGGGTTTGCCGGAACTGCCGTCCTCGGTCGCCAGCGTCCAGAGATGGTTCTTCAAAGGCAGGTAGAGATTGGTCCTGAAACCGGCATATCTATGGAAGAGAAAGGGCCGATCTTCCCGTTCGTTCTGCAGCTCCAGGGCCAGCAGGGGGGCAATG
>WQZW01000143.1 GCA_009780545.1 Treponema sp. | reverse complement strand
TCGTGAAGGTAGGCGCAGAGCAGCCGGCCGCCGACGATGACGGCCCAGTCCAGTTCCTCGCCCCGGTCGGGAATCACCGTGGTCATTTCCCCGGCACCGGATTCCGAAAGCGGCACGGAGACGATTCGGCCGAAGGGAGCTTCCTTTTTGGTTTGAATGAAGGCCGTGTCGCCGATAACGCCGACCACGTTCCAGCCCTCGTCGAAGTTGTCGGCGATGGCAAGCCAGGGATCGCCGGGCCGTTCCGCCAGCCGGTCGAAACGCCTGAAGTGCAACCGGTTTTTCGGCAGGGTGCCGTAGTCGGTGGAAAGGAACAGCCACTTCTTGTCCTCGTCGGAATGGGCACGGAAGAGCCAGTCCGGGTGTTCGTCGTCCTTGTGGATCAAAAGGTCGGCATCCTGCCCGGTACCCAGCCGGTGGAAAAAGACCATGGCGTTGAGCGTCTGCCGTTCCAGCACCGACGCTTCGTCCGGCTTCGGGTAACGGGTGTAGACAAAGCCGCTTTCGTCCGCAAGCCAACTGGCCTCGCTGAACTTCAGGTGCAGGAGCATATCCGGCCTGTCCTGCCCGGTTTTCAGGTCCAGCACCTTCATCGTCTGCCAGTCCGAACCGCCCTCGGAAAGCCCGTAGGCCAGAAAGTTTCCCTTCGGGCTAAAGGAAACGGCGCTTATGGCCACCGTCCCGTCGGTACTGAGCAGGTTGGGATCGAGGACAAGTTCCCCGGCATCGTCGAGGGTTTTCATGCGGTAGAGAACCGCCTGGTTCTGAAGGCCGTCATTGCGCCAGACGTAATACACGCCGGCAACAAAGGCCGGCGCATCGCAGCGGGTATAGTGGACCAGGCTCTTGATCCGCTCCTTCAGGCGATCCCGGCCCCCGATTCCGGCCATATACGCCTCGAAGTCGCCGTTCTGCCCGTCGATCCATGCCTGTACTTCGGGTGCGGTGTCGTTTTCCAGCCAGCGGTACGGATCGGCAACCGGCGTGCCGTGGAAATCGTCGATCACCGGTTCCCGCCGCGTCGCCCTTCGTCGTTTCGGTTCGTTCATCAAAAGCCTCCTTAGTGAATCAAGACGATCCGCTATCACCCTCCTCCGGATGACGGACCGATCTCTTCCGCAACAGCTTTATCTTCCTGCATTTTTCGGCGGCGCTTTCCCGCCCTGCGCTGTTCCCGTATCGAGAGGACCAGCACCAGGAGAAACATCGCTATAAGAAAGACGATGAAGGTGAGCCAGACATTGCCCGAGGCCGGAGCCTGCTGGGTGGTTTCCGCAGGCGGGACGTCGGCAAAAACGGGAAGCCCCTTTTCGGCCGTCCTTACCGAAAAAAGTACCAGCACGCAGACGATCAGGCTGACGATCATCAACGCCAAGGCCACCAGCGCGGAAACCCGCATCCTGAAGCTCGACTTTTTCGAGAGGGCAAGGACGATCATCGCCGCAAAAGCGGTAGTGCTAACCCCCGCAAGCAGGAGCAAGGAAAATGTCATGCTTTAACCATACGCCATGTCGGGGGAAAGGGCAAGGCCGGATTTGAAAACGGGGAATCGCCTCTTGAACAAAAAACATTCCTACCGATAATGAAAGCAGTATCCCAAGGGGTACTTGACAAAGCAAGGAGGCCGCTCATAATGACAACACAACACAACACAACACAACACAACACAACACAACACAACACAACACGCTACAGTTTTATACGCTTCTGTATATTAACAGTAACGACCATGCCGTCGTCGTGTCCGAAAACGGAAATCTGAATATAACCGGCTATGCAAAGTGCTGCAACACCTTAAACAAATCGTTGCAAAAACATGGCTATAGTTTAACCGTTTTAACAAACAAGCCGCAGGATATAGCCAAGTACCATTTTGACCTTAAAACAGAGGAAGTGGCATTCGGCCTGTCCGTTCCTGCCGACATAAAATTTTTCTCCGCCCATTACAAGATCGACGTATTTAAGCATCTTGCTAATATCACGGAAAGTTATTCCGTGTTGCTGGACAGCGACGTACTGTGCATCAATGACATTCCCCGAAACTTGTTAAACATTATTGCCATAAATATGCCGACCTATTACGATATTACCGATCAGGTTTATCCGGCGTATGGGCGGAAAAAAATCATTGACGACAAATCGCTGATTATGGGCGAAAGCTCAATCGGGATGTGGGCCGGCGGTGAATTTCTGGGAGGCGACAACTGTTTCTGGGGCGACCTGTACGGCAACTGCATGCATTATTGGGAAAATTATCAAAAACACTATAAGATGCTGCATCACCAAGGAGACGAGATGTTGACGTCATGTGCGATAGAAAACTATATAAGAAATAATAAAGGCATAGTCAACGTGGGAACAGTTGGAGGAATTTCGCGGTTCTGGAATGCCCGGACCTTGCATATAGGCAAACCCATAGAAGCGTTGTACGATAATTTTTTGCTGCATTTGCCGGCAGACAAAAATTTTTTGGCAGAATATACGTATGTTGATAACGAAACGTTCAGAAAAGATTACGGGAAACATTTGGCGGGCAAAAAGAAAAAGAAGACGCTGTATCGGCGGGCGGTATCGAAGATAAAAAGAATGTTCAAGAAGCGGTAGCACGAAATCCGAGGTATCTATGGATATCTCCGTCATGTGTATTATGCCCGGTTCCTTTCCGATAGCCCGCCCTGCCGCCTAGATTTTCAAAACCGCATGCACTATACTTAAGGCTCTAGGACGGATTTCCGATAAGAAGGATAATCCGTCGGAAAAGTTGTGATCATACTTAATGAACGGAAGCAAAACCTGGAGTTTTTTATGAAGAATATGACTTTTGCCATACTTTTTATCCTGGCCCTTGCCCTGTCGCTTGCCGGTTGCACCGCGGTCCCCGAACTGCCGGTGCCGGAGGGCAGGGTGTTTATCGAGCTTGGCGGCGGAAGCCCGGGCCATAACACGGGCATTGCGGGACCGGCAAAAAGCTTCATCCTGGGAGATATTCTTGCGGCGAACACCAACGCCCTCGGGGAGGGGGGATTCACCTTCCAGTGGCGACGGGGAGGAAAGCCCATTCCGGAAGCCATGGAGGGGACCTACGCCCTGCAAAAAGAGGACATCGGGTATCCCATCACCGTCATTGCCTTTAGCGAGAATTACTCAGGCGGGGTGATCAGCGATCCGACTTTTCCCGTCCTTACCGGAGACGAGAAATCGGCAAACAGCATTGCCAAGATCGCCGAACTGGACATAGGCGGAACGCTCTGGGTGGGCGAAACCCTGGAAGTCGTGCTGGAGTGGAAGGCCGGCGCGCTCGGCCGCATAGACGAAAAAACAGGCATAGACGACATCGTGTTCCAGTGGATGCGCTCGGCACATTCGCAGGAAGAACCGAAATTCTACGACTACATGCCCATTCCCGGTGCCAACGATCCGGAATACAAGCTTACCAGGGCCGACCGGGACCGCTGGATAAAGGTAATCGCCGTGCATCCGGACTACGACTGGTACATCGACGGCTACTTCGACGACTGGGAGTACGGAAGTTTCAAAATCGAGCCGGTGGCCTACGGGCCTGTTTCCGATCCCGGCACGGTCGAGATTCGCGGGCCGAATTCGGTAACGCGGGAGGAGTCGACATTACCGTACGTGGCCCTTCGCGGGGGATCCCAGGCGAATCCCTCCAAATGGATTCTGGAGTCGGATATGAGCAGGCACTACCTGACCAATCTGGGCGAAGCGAGCGGCGTTCTGCATGCGAGCTACGGCGAGAAAAACAGGTGGGTTACCATACGCGCCGACGAGGGAGAAAAGAAGGTGCTGGTAAGGAGCCGGCCGCCGCTGGGCGACTGGAAGCTCGTAACGGCCTACGGAAAGGGAATACGGCACGACGGAACGCTGTGGTCGTGGGGCGAGAACGCGAAACACGGAATGGTCGGCGACGGCGGCACGGCGTTCGTCTCGCACCCGAAACAGATTATGACGGATATGCCGGATGTCGGTTGGGTCGCCATCGCCAGCGGCGAGATGCACCAGGTGGCGTTGAACGACAGGGGCGAACTTTGGTCGTGGGGCGCGAGCTACGGCGGGACGCAGCTCGGGGTGGACATTTCGGACGTGAATCCGGACAACGGCGGGAACTGGACCGACGATTCCAGGCCGGTGAGGAAGCCGAGGAAGATTCGGGATTCCGACTGGGCGACGATTTCGGCCGGGAGCAACCACAACATCGCCGTGAAAAGAAACGGGGCGCTTTGGGCGTGGGGAAGAAACTACGACGGGCTTCTGGGCAACGGAACCTTCGTCAGCGAGCAGTATCCCGTCAGCATCGGGAACAGCCGCTGGAAACAGATAGCGACCGGAACCGCGGCCTCGATAGGCATAGACACAACCGGGAACCTGTACACGTGGGGCCCAAACCATTACGCGCAGCTTGGAATCGGGATTGTCGGGGGGCCGCAAAAAACCGAGCCTACGCAAGTCGTCGTGGGGGGAATGCCCGGACTCAAATGGGCGCAGGCCGCCGGCGGAAACTACATGACCCTGGCGATTGACGCGGAGGGCCGGCTGTGGTCGTGGGGCAGCAACCGGTACGGGCAGCTCGGCAGAGTACCGGACGAGGTCGAGCTGGGCGCCGGCGACCATCCCGTAAGCTCGAAACCCGGCCGGGTGGTCAATTACGACACCGACAAATGGAAGCTGGTTTCGGCGCTTCCGGGAACCGCCCACGTCCTCGCCATAGACGAAAACGGCAAACTGTGGGCATGGGGCGAGAACTACAGCGGCCAGATCGGAAACGGCGAATACGGGGACGGCAAGACCCAACCCATACCTTGGGAAGTGAAGGTCGATAAGTACCCGAACGCCGTCTGGATAAGCGCCAGCGTCGCCTATGGCAAGGACGGCATATACGGCGGCGTGTCGATGGCGGTTATGGAGGACGACGGAGTGGACGGCAAGGAGAACGGCAGCCTTTGGGCGTGGGGCAACAACACGGAAGGCTTTTTGGGGCTGGAACCGGCCGGCATGATAGAACCCCGTCCGCGGCAGTTGACGACTCCCAAGCAATAGG
>WQZW01000142.1 GCA_009780545.1 Treponema sp. | reverse complement strand
GGCCGCCGAGCGGAACCGGGAGCGGAACCGGCGGCGCAAGTTAAAGCAGAAGCTGAAGTAAACCAAGAGCGAATACATAATGCGGGGGGCCAAGCCCCCCTAACTCCAAATGCCAAATCCAAGCTGCTAAATGCAGTTTGGATTTGGCATTTTCCGTTACCCCCCGTGCGGGGTTCCACCCCGCAACGCCCCGCATTTCCGGGCGAGATTTGCTTCGCAAATCTCCACTCGCCGGTTGGGAACCGGCGGCTTCTGTCGGCAGACCTTGATCGTCAACGGCGGAACGCACCTAGCGTTCCGCCTAGACGGGAAGCTTGCCCCGGGCTTTACCTGCTGCTGGCCCTCACTAATCGCCACCGTAGTAATTCAAAATTCTTCGTTCTTCTCTTTCCTCCGCTCAACCCGGCTCGCCCGAAGCCAGGCCCCGGATGGCGAAGACCGCGGTTTCCCGGAGTTCGCCGACGTTTTCCTGGCGGAGGACGACCAGGCGGAAGATTGCCGCCTCGATGAAGCCGTACAGGAAGTCGCCGGCGGTTTTCAGGCTCAAGGGTTTGAGTTCGCCGGACTCGACGCCGGGGATTACCAGCGAGGTGAGGATGTGGCGGAGGCGGATCGTGCGGCGGCGGACGCAGGATGCCGGGTCGCCGCCGCCCTTGGCCAGCAGGCCGGAGTAGTCCAGCACGACGGACAGCAGGCGGCGGTTTTCCTCCAGTTGCCGAAAGATGTCCAGAAGGACGCCGGAGAGCTTGCCCACGCTGGACAGGGAGGAATCCCGGCCGATGTCGAGGATGCTCTGTTCGACTTTCGCAAGCAACGACTTGATGCTGTAGTTGAAGATGTCTTTCTTGTCTTTGAAGTAAATGTACAGGGTCGTTCGGGTGATGCCGCAGCGGTCGGCGATTTTCTGGAAGGTGGTGTTCTCGAAGCCTTCCTCGACGAAGACGTCCAGGGCGCTCCGGAGGATCTCGCCCCGCCTTCGTTCGTGCCTTACCGCAACCGGCATCGCATCACCCTAAAGTCGCCCGTACTGGAAGAAGAAGGCCGGGCTGTTGCCGGAGAGGATCTGCCGGCAGGAGTCGGCCTTGCGTCCGAAATGGCCTTCGAAGTCCGGGTCGTCGCAGATCAGGGCCAGCTTCCAGCCGGGGAAGTTCCGTGCCAGGCCGGCCATTCCCCGGTACAGTTCCCGGGCCCCGGTTCGGTCGCCCAGCCGTTTGCCGTAGGGCGGGTTGGTCACGATGAAGCCCCGGGGATCGCCGGTTTTGCCTTCGGCCGGTTCGAGCGGGAAGGGGCAGGCGGCTTTTTCCAGGGCGGAAACCGAAACGGCCGGCACCGCGGCCCTCGTTTCCGGGCCGGCCAGATCGGTCAGCCTGCCGAAGTTGGCCCTTGCGAGTTCCAGGGCCCGCCCGTCGGCATCGCTGCCGGAGATTCGGATCGTCCGTTCGGCGTTTGCCTTGGCCCGCAGTTCCGCGCGGACCTTTTCTTCCAAGCCGGGATCGGCGATGGCAAGCCGGCCGACGGCAAAGTCCCTGCCGATTCCGGGCGCAAGGTCCAATGCGTACAGAAAGGCCTCGGCAAGGATGGTGCCGGAACCGCAGAACGGGTCGTGCAGGGGGTACTTCCGCTTCCAGCCGGAGAGCAGGAGCAGGGCGGCTGCGGTGCTTTCCCGCAAGGGGGCGATGCCTCCTTCATGCCGGTAGCCTCGTTTGAACAGGGGATCGCCGGACAGGTCCAGGAGGATCGAGGCGAAGTCCTTTTCCATGTGAACCCTGATCTCGGCGGCCTCGCCTTCCGGCAGGCGGGAGAGGGAACGCCGGCGGCAGAGCCTTTCGGCGACGGCCTTGTGGACCACGGACTGAATGCCGGTCTGGGAATGCAGGGCCGAGGACGTGCAACGGACCTTGTCCAGCCGTATCCCCAGACCGGCCGGCACCAGGGCTTCCCAGGCCACCGCTCCGGCCCCGGAAAACAGCCGGTCGAAGCTGTCCGCCCGGAACCGCGCCGCCTCCAGCAGTACCCGGTCGGCGGCCCGCAGTCCCATCAGGGCGCGGTACATGCCGGCAAGGTCGGCCCGAAAGCGCACCTTGCCGAAGCCGGATTCCGTCACTTCGAGGGAAAGTCCCTTCAGTTCCCCGGAAACGGCCTTTTCCGCCCCGACCGCACAGAGGGCGACCAGGTCCGGCCGGTCGAGGTCCGCCTTCGCCTTGGTTCCTTTTGCCTTTGCCTTGTTGTCCGCACGTTTTTCCACAAGCCAATAGTACAATGAATGGGGAGGGATTGCCAATGCATGGGCATTGTTTGGCAGGGCAAGGTTTGGGGATATTGAGCGAATCCCCGAGCCGGAGAAGCCGCCAGTTGAAAACTGGCGGCCTGGAGGATTGCTCGCTATGCCAAAAGCAGAGCGAACAATCCTCCGAGTCCAAACGGCCTTCGGCCGATTGGACCTGGCATTTTACCCCAAAACCCGGTATATTCCACCGGTGGACAACAAAAGCGAAACCGAATCCGGCAACGACAGAATTTCCTGGCACCCGGCCTTTTTTGAGGCGATACAGATGGAATTGGAAGAGTACTCGGACGTACTTGAGTTCCAGGCCGAACATCAACTTACCTCCGGGCCGTTGCGTATTGACGTGCTCGTCGTCAAAAAGGTCCCCGGCGCCGTCATCAGGAAAAACATAGCCCGAATATTCCGAGGCACAAACCTCATCGAGTACAAAAGCCCCACCGATTACGTTGCCGTTGACGACTTCCATCGCACCCTGAGCTATGCGCACCAGTACATCGCGCTCAACCATTCCCCCATGGCCGACATGACGCTCACCTTTATCGGCAGCGGATATCCGGAAAGACTCCTCGGCTACCTCCGCACGGAGACCGGGTTCGGCATTGAAGAACGGATGCCGGGGATATATACTGTAGATGGGTACCTGATGCCGATACAGGTGATCGACGGCCGCAGGTTGCCCCCGGAAGAAAACCTCTGGCTGCGGGGCCTGGACAACAGGCTTGATGTGGGCCAGATACGTGGCCTTACATCGGAGATAGGGCGGAGAGGCAAGGCCGCACGGATAGGGGCATACCTGGACGCAATAAGCAGGGCAAATATGGAATCCCTGCGGGAGGTATTGAAGATGAGCGATTCGACGATGACTCTGGATAAAATATTTGAGGAAGCGGGCCTTGTGGCAAAGTGGGAAGCCCGAGGTGAAGCCAGAGGCGAGGCCAGAGGAATAGCCGTGGGCGAGGCCAGAGGTGAGGCCAGAGGGATAACCGAAATTGCACGGAACATGCTTCGGAAGGGATTTCCCGTGGAGCAGGTTTCGGAGCTCTCCGGGTTGGGCTTGGATCAGGTCAAGGCACTGTCCGGCAAGTAATCGACGCAACCTGCCTCGGGTGGATTGGGCCGGACTTGATGCGGGGAGCGATTCCCCCCACACATATTTTTTTGTGATACCGGCGTCGGTCCAGGAGGCTGTCGTACGCTTCCGTGCCCTCACACACACACATATTTTTTGTGATACCGGCGTGGAGCTTCGCTACGCGAAGCTCCGAGGCCAATCAGCCTCTGGCTGATTGGCCCAGCCACCTTCGGTACAGAAGCGAAAGGCCGTAGCCGAGGAAGACGACCAGAAACCTGTCGGCGAGGTTGATTTGGACGCGCGCGAGGATCGCCGCCTGGATCGAGGGAATGTCGATCCCCAAAAGTCCCTGGAAAATAACGTCGATTTCCAAGGCGATGCCCGGGTCGGGCGGTGCGTCGCCGAAAACCACGACCGATATTATGCCGCCTGAAACGCTGGCGGCGATCACGCAGCAGACGTACAGCGCGAACAGCTTTCCAAAAACGCGCGCAAGCTCAATCGCGCGGCGGCTTGGCCGGTCAATGCCCGTCGCCGGCGTTTCCCCGGCCGGTTTTGGCATCAAAATCCCGATAAGAATCATTTCGATGATCGTAACGATAACGTACCAGGAATAGCTGCCGAAGTACAGGCCGCGCGCAACCCAGGCCAAAGCGACGGCGATGATTCCTGCCACGGGACCAAGAGCGAAGGTCACGGCGGCGAAAGGCACGTTCGCCAGAAAGACCGGCGGCTGGAAGCGGAGCCTGAGAAGGACAAGGGCGAAGCTTGCGGCCGCGGTCAGGACGCAAATCGTGACGCTGATCGCGATTCTCCTTGCGGGCCATGCGGAACGTTCGAATATCATTCTTTCGATTCTATCACAAAAAAGTATTTTTGTATACAATGTGGGAAATGAAGGCAAAAAATGCGGCGGTTCTTACGGCCTGCGCCGTCTCCCTGTGCTTGGCTTCCTGCGTCGCGAATTCCGGCTCCGGCGTCTCGGTAACCGAGGCCTACATCCACCTTCTGTGGATGCTTGCGGCGATCATCGTCGTTTCCGGCGTCGTCGTGTACCTGCTCCTGAAGTCGCTGGCAGACCTTTCGCAGCGGGAGGAGGAAAGCTCGACCTTTTCCCGTTCCGTTTTTTTGGCGCAGGAACGGGAACGGGGCAGGCTGTACCGGGAACTTCACGACACCGTGGCGCAGGATCTGCGCGCCCTTTCCCTGGGCATGGCCCGGATCGGCGGCACTGACGACGGCCCGGCGCGGAAAAGGCTCTGCGCCCAGGCCGCCGAGGTACAGGACGGAATCCTCCGCACGGTGCGGGACATTTGCCAGAGCCTTGCGCCGCCTGACCTCGGCGTGATGTCGCTTCAGGACGCGCTGTTACGGCTCTGCCATAACTTCAGCGAAAAATCCGGAATCGAATGCCGCGCCGGAATCCCCAAGGATATTGATGTCAGTTTTCTTGATCGGGAACGGCAGACGCAGCTTTTCAGGATTGCCCAGGAAGCGTTGGCCAACGTCGAAAATCATTCCGGGGCGAAGGTCGCCGTCGCGGTACTCCGCAAGGAAGCGCAGGGCGGAATCGTCCTGAATATTTCCGACGACGGAGTCGGTTTCGATCCGCAGAATTTCCAAACCGGCGACGGACGGCTCGGTATTCGGAGCATGCGGGAACGGGCGGCACTTTTGGGAGGCGAACTCACCATCAACAGCAGCCGCGG
>WQZW01000141.1 GCA_009780545.1 Treponema sp. | reverse complement strand
GCCGCCGCCGAAACCTTCGAGGGGATTTTTGCCGCCAATCCCGCCGATCTTGTTGCGAAAAAGTATTGCAACCGTTGCCGTAATTACCTTGCCTCGCTACCGGATGAAAAAACGTGGGACGACGGGGTTGATAATCTTACGGAGAAGTGAGCGGGCAAGCCATACAGCTTGACCATACTGGAAATCTGTGTTAGATTCGTCAAAGCCAGTTGGCTAGGGTTTGTTGGGCCTGTTTTCTCATCCTTGGGGGCATGTATCATTTGGAGGTTTTATGTCGGATGTGGCAAGCACGTTAAAATCAGCGGAACATTTCAAGGGTGCCGTGGAAAGGCTTTACAGTTGCACGACTCGGGAGCAAATATCTTCGGTTTTTTCTAGGTACGATATTAACGATCTGGTAGACAAAAGGGAGCTTTTGTACCAGTGCATGGACATAGAGAGCTATTTCGATGTTCCACATGAGGAATTATCGGCCGAGGACGAGTATGACTATACGGTCTCTGTTTTTATAGAAGGCTCGTGGAGACTGCTGGCGAATGGATAAGGCGGTGGCAGGGAAATTTATTGATAAACTGGGGCTTACTCAGGAACAAATAGCGAAATATGAGTCCCACTTTTTCAATGACATCATGCCGGTTATAAAGCGGCACTATCTTTCCCACTTGGTTACCACCATTGAGGAAATGATAAACGAAAAACAGAAGCAGGCGTTCTTGGAAGACATGCGGGAAGAGGTAGCCAATGGCGGTGTGGATGTGGATTATGCATGGCTGGAGAGAACAGTCAACCTAAAAAGGCTTCGCCTGTTTTCAATAATCCTCGTACCGGTTGAAAGTGGAAAGTTAAAAGCACGGACACACCTAATAAAAGGTGATACCGGCGCTCTTATAACTTACTGGAAAGATTTATCGGCAGAACAGATAAGGGTTTTGATAGCCCACGAACTTGGCCACATTGCGAGTAAATACTTGCTGAACGATGCGGATTCTGCGAACGATAGTCTGGCCACACTTTTCGGTTACATAGCCCTTCAGGACAGGAATGACTTCTATCGGGACCTGGCAAAGCAGTTCACCCATGAATCTGCCATGCAGACATATAACGACATTGAGAACCTCTGCAACAGGAAAGATATGTAGGCTTGCTCAAGCCGATCTTGTTGCGAAAAAGTATTGCAACCGTTGCCGTAATTATCTTGCCTTGCCACCGGATGAAAAAACGTGGGATAACGGGGTTGATAATCTTACGGAGAAGTGAGTAGGTGAACCGGGAAACCGATGGAATACGGCAATTAATCTACGGTAACGGCCCCGCTTGAACCGGAGCTTTGGCTTTCCGGAACTCTCTTATCAGCATTGCCATTCCCAATGCCAGCATCAATGCGCCGAAGAGGGTAAACCACCATGGCTCAAATTCGACCGGCGCCGAATAGTCGGAATTAAAACCCTGTATCGGTATCGAGGCACTGTACCTTGAAAGTACCGTTATCAACGTGTTGTTGAGAAAATGTATAAATATACAGAGCCAGATCGATCCGGTTTCGATGCAGATCCAAGCCAGGAAAAGTCCGATAATGAATGCGGACAAGAATTGCCACGGGTTAAGGTGTATCAATCCAAAAAGAAGGGCGCTGACGATTATCGCCTTTCTTTTCGAATAATTTTTGTTAAGGCCGTCCAGAATAAGGCCCCGGAAGAACAGTTCCTCGGTAAAGGCCGCAAGTACGCCTACGTTGAGTATCGAAATTACCAAGGGCTGCTCGACCATCATGCTTTCAAATATTTGAATAAGCCATTCGGGCATGGGTAGAACAAGATTTAAAAGATTGCCGAGTGCTGATAGCACGATTATCAATCCGATTGTTAAAATTGTTACCGTAACCCACAAGAAAGGCGAAACGGCATTGAATTTGAAAACCTCGTTAAACTTCCGCTTCGTTTTCTTGTAACCGATCAATATGACTGTTCCAAAACAAATAACCGCAGCGAACATGAGTGCAATCTCGCCTGTGAGCGAATCCTGGGATAGACCGCTTAAATGGAGAAACGCAAATATCAACAATGACGATCCCAAGTTCAGAGCCAAGAACAAAAGGCACAGCGTTATCGCATTTTTGATTTTTGGATAAACGGTATTTTTCACATGGGTGCCCTCAATGGCTTCAAGGTTTCCCCCGGGCGGCTCGGGCTGTAGTTCCTGTTTTTCCATTACATGAGCATACCGGATCGGCAGTATTTTGTCAACTATTTTTACGTTCCGGCAACTTCTCCGGCAGGTCAAACAAGCGACGTTTTTGTTTTGTGCCATTCATCAAATGCTTTCTTGAGTTTGACAACAAATTAAAAATGATATGTAATTAAACAAAGACAACATCTGTCGCAAGGGCCCCGGTCTACATCCCCGGTGTGGGTTGCTCCTCCTTCCTGAAATACAAAAGTTAACTTTGTAATATGCCGTACAACCAATGGTAACCCTCAACCTTCTATGCTATGCTTACCCAATGACACTCGAAAACACTACCGACCATGCCACTTCCAACCATACAGTGGGTAATCAGGCGGTGGCCACCCTGTTGGAGGGGGCCGAGCGGATAATCAAGGGGAAGCGGCAGTTCCTCGAGCTGCTCCTGGCGGCGGCTTTGGCCGGGGGACATGTCCTTATCGAGGACAACCCCGGCTTGGGGAAGACCACGGTGGCCAAGACGCTGGCCCGGCTGATCGGGGGCGGGCAACGGGGGCTGTTGTTCAAGCGCATCCAATTTACCCCGGACCTGCTGCCCTACGACATCACCGGGGTCGACGTCTTCGATCCCAAGTCGCTGGAGTTCCGCTTCATTCCGGGGCCGGTGCTGGCCAACATCGTCCTTGCCGACGAGATCAACCGTGCCACGCCCAAGGTTCAGTCGGCTCTGCTTGAGGTGATGGCCGAAGGACAGGTTACCATCGGGCAGCACAGCCATGTCCCGCCTTCGCCCTTTCTCGTGCTGGCCACGGAGAACCCTGTGGAAAGCGAGGGCACCTTCCCGCTGCCGGCCGCCCAACTTGACCGCTTCATGATGAAGCTGTCGATGGGCTACCCGGATCGGGAGGCGGAACTTGCCATTCTCGACGAGAATCCGGCCGCCGCCGGGCTGAAGGGCCTGGAACCGGTGCTTTCCGTGGAGGATTTCGTTGCGGCACAGGAATCCGCGGCCTCGGCGTACTGCCATCCGGCTCTCAAGGAGGCCATTGCCGACATCGTCCGCCATACCCGCGGACACAAGGGCTTTACGCTGGGTGCGAGCCCTCGGGCCGGGCTGCACCTGCTGGATGCGGCAAAGGCACGGGCCTTCATACGGAACCGGTCCTACGTCATCGACGAGGACATTGCCGTTCTGGCCGTTCCGGTGCTTGCCCACAGGGTAAAGCTGCGGAATCCCGCACTGGGGCCTGCGCTCATTGCCGAGATATGCAATGCCCGGCTTGCCGGCCTTGCCGTGGAAAAGTTCGATGCCGATACCGGCCGGCCAGAAAATAATTTGCCCGGCGATGCAAGCATTTTGGGTTGACGCACCCTCCTATACAGGGAGGGCGAAATCGGGAGGTTTGCCGAAGGGTAAATCTCCGCACCGATCGTGGAAATTGGACAGATTCGGCCCCTAAGATACATTTTTTGGAGGAAAGCGATGAAAAAAAGTAAGGAACCGACAAAGGCGGAGAGGGAGTACGTCCAGGAGGCTATCGAACACTTTCAAAATGAACAGTACGAAGATGCAATCGATATGTTTAGCCGGGCACTTGAGATCGATCCTTCTTCCGAAGCGATCTACGGGATACGGGGAGAATCCTACCTGAACCTGGGGGATTTCGATCATGCCCTGGCGGACTTCGACGAGCTGATCAGGCTGAATCCGGAGGACGGCTTTTCCTACGGCATGCGGGGCATGCTGTACGTCGAGGCGCATCGGCCGGAGGAGGCCGTCGAGGATTTCCTGAAGGCCGTCGCCCTGGAACCGGATTCCTCGGAGAGTCACTACGGACTGGGGTTGGCCCACGTCCTGTTGGAGGAGTACGACCTTTCCATCGAAGACTTTACCCGTGCGATTCAGTTAGACGGGCGGAACGACCTGGCCTTTATGAAACGCGGCGTGTCCTACATGTTCAAGGGCGATCCGGAGCGGGCGTTGAAGGACTACGACAAGGCGCTCCGCCTGAACCTGGGCAACTCCCAGATCCGCATCTGCCGGGCCATCGCCTTCCGCATGTTGGGCCGAACGGAAGACGCGATGCGGGAACTCAGCGGGTTGATCGGCCTGTACCCGGAACTTGCCATCGCCTATGCCTACCGGTCGCTGGTCCATCGGGACATGGGCGACGAGGCGGCGGCCGAGGAGGATACCCGAACGGCGCTGGACCTCGATCCTGACATCGGCTGGGTGTTTCTCGGGGAAACTTCGGCGAAGAACCTGATTTCATCCAATGGCTAATGGGCGGAATATCGGAAGCGGAAACGGAGGAAAACGATGAAAGATAGCGAAAAAGGATCGGGGCAATCCGAAGAGGATTACATGGAGCGGTGCGAGGAGTATTTGGAGAAAGAGGACTACGGAAAGGCGATAACCGAAACCGACCGAGCCCTGGAACTTTTCCCCGATTCCGAATTTTTCTATGCCGTCCGGGGGGAAGCCCATAGAAGCCTGGGCGATCTGGAGCGTGCCCTGGAGGACTTCGGCGAGCTGATCAGGCTTGATCCGGAAGACGGTTCCGCCTACAGCATGCGGGGAATGGTCTACGCCGATACCGACCAGGGCGACAAGGCTCTTGCCGATTTTGAAAAGGCCCTTGCCTTGGACCCCGATGTTCCGGAGACGCACTACGGGCTGGGTTTGGCCTATATCCTGAAGGACGAATACGACCTGGCAATCGGGAGTCTCTCGACCGCGATAGCCATGGACGGGGAGCAGGCCATTTTCTACTTAAAGCGGGGCATGGCCTACATGTTCAAGGGCGACTTGGAGAAAAACGCCGAGGATTACCGAAAGGCCCTTGAGGATTGCCGGAATGCCGTCGATATGGGCATGGACTTTCCCGATGTCCGGGCCT
>WQZW01000140.1 GCA_009780545.1 Treponema sp. | reverse complement strand
GGCCAGCATCTTCCCGCAGGCAATTTCCGTGCCCAGCGAACGGCCCATGGCGGCAATCGCCTCCCGCAGTCCCGCAACGACCCCGTCCGCCCCGGTCACCGTGGTCGCCGCCTGTCCCTGCCCTACCAGAGCGGCCTTGCCGCTCCCGATCCCGTCGATGGCGTTGACCACCGTGGTGGTCGAACCTATCTCCGCAACAAAAAGATCTACGTTCATAGCTTCCTTGAAAAGCCCTGGGACCAAGCCGATCCAATCCAACTTTGTCAGGTTGGATTCGGAGCTTTGCATGGCAAAACTCCGCCCATTTCTTGGCAAACGCATGCGTGAAGATTCGTTTGCAAATCTCCCGAACCCATCATCAAAGAATGACGGTTCCTTGCGAGCAGTTTGCCACACCTTACCAGCCTGACGAAATTATACCACGGGTTTTTGCCCGGTGCAATGGACATCCGATGCTTATTGTCGTCCCTGTTTCCGTCCGGGTATCGGAAGGTCCAATCTATCTACGGCAGCTTGGATTTAGGGGTTTGCCATCCTTCTGCGGAGAATGGTAAACCTTCGGGCATTACTTGTCGGGAATTTCCTTCGTCATATATGGCTCTGACGATAGCTATTGTACATGGAATTATATAATTCATTGTACAATAAACAATTATAATCGGAAATAGTCAATTGATTGAGTCAATTGACTATAAGATGCCTCGACCTTTTCAGAATCCGATAACTGTTTAGACCTGCATGCTATTGTTTTTTGCATTCCGCTATCTGGCGTGTTCGGAACGGAGGAAACGGGCAGGGCATTCAGCCGAATCAAGGCAAAGTGGCGATGAAGGCGAACTCGTCCCAGATGGCCACCGGTAACGGCCCGTCTTCGTTGCCGGGAGAGTCCTCGGCTTTCGGGAAATCGAACGGCTCAAACGGGGCACCGCCGAGATGTACCAGGACTTCGCCGTTCAGGGGGTGGGAAAGCTCCACGGTAAGGGGCTGGGTCCGGGTTTCGCCGTCCGATATTGCATCGACTTGCAGGAATTCGGGGTCGAGGACGAACTTTATCGACACGGACAGCAGGGAGTCGGAGGGCAGGTTGCCCGGGGAAACCGGAAGCAGTCGGGTGTTGCCGGCACTGCCGGCACGGAGGACAAGGGTGCCGTCCAGGAACAGCAGGTCGAGCCAGGCCCCGGGGAAGGCCGGCGAGATCGGGGGGAAGGCTGCGCTGAAGACCATTCCCTCGGCGAGGGGCAGGAAGTGCAGAAGGAATACGCCGCCTTGCGGGCCGCCGTCCTTCGGGCCGGCTTGGGTCAGAACAAAGGATTCGCTGTTGTTCACGGCAAGACCGTAGCTGGGGCCCATGGACGTCCAGCGGGGAACCTTGCCGGTTTCGCTTACCAGCGCAGGCCCGGCCTTGGTCCCCTTGAGGTCCCCCTCGAAGCGGTACCAGGCCCGCAGTTCGTCAGGGAAATCGTCCGGGTTGAAGAAAAAGCCGGGGCTTTCGGCGGTTTCGGAGACCGGCAGCACGATCTCGCGGAAGATGCCGGCGGAAACGAACTTTCGGCCGGTCGGGGCAAAGGGAAGAACCTCGAGGCGAAGGGTATGGAACGCCGTTTCCTCCGGTACTTCCCAGAGAAGGCTGTGGGCCCCCTCGCCGACCCTTCCCCGGTGGATAATGTTTCTGCCGCTGTACCAGACCAGGTAGGGATCGAGGATGCGGTCGAAGTCGAGCCTTGCCTCCAGAAGCACCTTGGTTCCGGGCCGGACGATCTGCGACTCGAAGATGCCGGGCAGGGACATGGAGATGTCCTTTAACGAAAATCTGGCATTGCCGACATAAAGGACGGTGATTTCCGTACGCTGCAACAATGCCCTTCGGCCGAAAACCTCGAAGATCAGATTGTATTCGCCAAGTTCCATCCCGGTCGGTAACGGCAGGGTCGGAAGGTTGCCCCTGAAGCTGTCCACGGCGATCTCCCCGGCATCTTCCTGCCGGCCGGAGAGGACGTAGCGGAACCTGTCGCCCACTGCTGCGCCCTTCCGATCCCGCAGCGACACGGAAAGGCTTACAAGATCGGGATCGTCTCTCGCTATCGACGCAAAGGACGGGGAAACCCGGTCGCCGGACCTCAGTACGGCACTTTCCGTCCCGACCTGCGTCCCGTTGACCACCAGGTTCACTCGGTAGCCGTCCTCCTGCAACCTGTCCATATCGCCGCAGGCGACCAGTACCGAGAAAAGGGCGAGAGTCCCGGCCATGCGCATTAAGAATTTGATTTCCCCTCTAGGAATCATACTCAAAGTATACTCGATATCGACCATAGTTTCCTACTATTCGATCACGACCGGCCGGCTGTAGCTCCGTTCTATGGAGAACTGCCCCACGATCTCGGCCTCGATGGCGAAGGCCGTGCCGGGAAGATCGTTGAAGTGCCACCACTCGGAGGCCAGTGGGGTAAGGCCCTGGTCGGTCATGTACCTCTGCAGCATCATCGTGCCTTCGGTAACGTTTTCGGCGAAGCTTGCCCTGTGCCAGTCGGTTTCCGAGCGGGAGTGGACGGGGCCCGCGAAAACCGCGGCGGTTCCGCTCAGCTCGTGCATCGCCGTTTGCATGGGAAACTCCTCGAAGTCGCTGACGTACAGGTAGCCGAAGTCGCCCGAGGCCCTGGTTTCAAGGCCGTGGACACGGGCAAGGCTCGCATCCACCGCCGTTCCCCGCTGGTGGTTGTAGGGAGAGGCGGCCAGGAACCAGGTTGTCGTGAGCCAGCCGGAGGTTACCCCCCTGCGGACGACGGCGTCGTTCTCGATAAGGTGGAGGAAATTGTCGTAGACCACCTGATGTGCGTCGTGAGGCCTGAAAGCCTCGTAAATGATGATCGTGTTGCCGTCCGTAAGGGCCGCCTGCTGTGCGGAGAATATCCTGCCGGCCATGCCGTACAGCACCGGCATGATGAATTCCTCCCTGCCGAGCCGGGCGTTGAAATCCCGAGCTTGGTACAGGGTCGCTCCGGTAACGTTGGGGATTTCCCTGCCGGAGGACCTGAACAGCGATGAATAGGTATTGGTATTGTTGTAGACGATGGAGGGAACGATGTCCGGCAGGTTGATCAGGCAGTGGGCGGAGGATACCCAGCCGGTGCCGAAGCCGGTATCGACCCGCCACCACCTGCGATACTCCTCCAGGACGGTAAAGCCCTGCCCCGGAATCAGCCGGTCGAGTACCGGGGATTCGCCGTTGGCCGCCTCATGCAGGGGGAGTTCCGTGCCCGCAAAGCCGGTGGCCCCCACTACCGGAAGTTCGAAAATCCCGCCGTAGAGCATGTAGTTGTGCAGGCCTGCCGGTTCCTCTTCCGGTTCGGCTGTCGGCTCCCCGGCCCGGGCGGATCCTTCGGGGGAAACCGGCATCTCGGGCCGGGACTGTTCGTAGGAAACGGCCGGTTCGTCACCGGTCTCCAGGACAAGGGGCTGCGCATGGGAGGAGTCCCTCCGGCATCCGGAAAAGGCCAGGAGCAGGAGCAGCATGATTGCGGGCATTTTCTTCATTTAACGTACCTCTTTTTTGGGGGGTCAATCCTGCAAGGGACGGGGGCAGTTGTCGTAAAAACCGAGGCGAGGGGATTTTCTTTCATGTCTATCACATTTCCTCATGGTAGGAACTCCAAGGCCCGGGCCAAGGGAGAGAATCGGTCGATCAGGTGTAGCAAGAGCAGGTGGGCCGGGTAGAAGGCGTAGAAGAAGCGGGCTCGGGTCCCGGACCTGTTTCGGATGCGGCCGTTGTATGTCGCCAGGATCGGGATGGCGAGAAAGATACCGAGTTGGTACAGCGGGATCGGCCCCGAGGAAAAGGTGAAGCGGAGGAAGGACGGCAGAAGGTGGCAGATCAGGCCCACGACGCAGAAAGCGGCGATCTGCCCCTTGAAGTTGCCGCGGAAAAGGCCGAAGGAGACGATCCAAAGCACGGCGACGAAGTTCCAGTTGGCGGTATAGGATACCGCACAGCAGGCGATCAGCACGAGAAGCCTGGCGACGGGGTAGATTTTCGGGTCTTTCAGGACCATCAACGCCAAAAGCCCCATCGCAAGGGACCACATGACGCTTGTCGCCTGGAAAAACTCGTAACCCATCACCAGAACGAAGGGATAATGCGAGATTACCGCAAAAATCAAAAGCCTGGTGATGTACTTTCGGGGGTTCGAACTACGGAAAAAACCTTCGGCGACAAGGAAGCAGATTATCGGTGCCACGATCCTGCCGAAAAACCGGAGCAGCATGCGGGAAACGGTTCCGGGCTCAAGAAAAACGACGGCAAAATGGTCCACGAACATCGGGGTTATGGCGATTACCTTCAGATGGTCGGCCCAGAGGCCGTCCTTCCGTTCCGGCATGCCGATCTGCCCATTATTTGCGTTCAGGAAATCAATAAGCGTCATATCTCCTCGGAATGCTCCCGTCAATGTCGATTTGCCATCGCCCGCGATCTTTACAGCCTATCATAATTTCGGCATAAATGTCCGGAGAATCGATGACGTACATAGTAACATCACTTACTTTCCGAACAGGATTTTATACAAAATTCAAATAACTGCCGATTAAAAAAAACAACATACCCCGCCATGAATGGCGGGGTATGTACCCTCCGAATACAAGCAATCGTTCCCTTCATTGATTTCATCTGCCCCTTGATCCCAAAGCTCCGCATCCATAATATGTAGTTATAATGTCCGTAGCCGGAAAAAAAGACAGGTACAGAAAAACTAACAAGAAAATCGCCGCAACCGTAATCCTTCTCGCGGTTTTCGTTTCGGTCGCCCTTCTTCATCTGCTGGGCGTTTTTGTCCACCTGGAAAACAGATCCTACGATATGCGGGTAAGGTTTTTCGCACCCTATATGCGGCCCTCGCACGACATCGTGGTCGTTCTCGTGAACCAGGACAGCATCGACTGGGTTCAGCGGGAACGGGGCTGGCCTTGGCCCTGGCCTCGAACGGCCTATGCCGAAATAATCGAGTTCCTGGGCGAGGCCGCTTCGGTTACCTTCGACATTATCTTTTCCGAACCGTCAATCCACCGGAACGGCGACGATGCGGACTTTGCACG
>WQZW01000139.1 GCA_009780545.1 Treponema sp. | reverse complement strand
TCCGCATGGACTAGAAACATCAGGTCTGCGATCTGCCGGTTGACAAAGTACTCCATGTTTGTTTAGTATTTGTAACGAAACCGCAATGCGGTAGACTACGTTATGACTCCGGGGTTTTGCCATGGGCGATGACAGCGACATTCGGGTTTCCGGCGGCCCCGTCGAAACGAATCCCCTGATCGTGCAAAGCGACAGGACGCTGCTGCTGGACATCCATTGCCCGAAGGCCGAGGAGGCGCGGGCGGCGATCCTGCCCTTCGCCGAGCTGGAAAAGTCGCCGGAGCACATCCACACCTACCGAATTTCCGCCCTTTCGCTGTGGAATGCGGCGAGCGCCGGCTATGCGCCGGAAGACATCGTCCGGGCCATCGGCATGTACAGCCGGTACCGGGTTCCGGGCGGCCTTACCGAGGGCTTCGCCGACCTCATGTCCCGCTACGGGAAGATCAGGATGCTGGGCGCGGGCGGCGCTTCCCCCGATGCCGGGGACCTGTTTCTGGCGATCGGGGAGGAGGCGGTTTTTCGGGAAGTCGGATCGCTGAAGTCGCTGAAAAAGTACCTTACCGAGGCCCGGGGCGGCTTCTTCCTGAAGCTGATGGACCGGGGAACGGTGAAGCGGGAACTGATCAGGCAGGGATGGCCGGTCAAGGACGAGGCCCCGCTGGTGGACGGCGAGCCGCTGCCGGTCGCCCTGCGGGAAACCTGCCTTTCCGGAAAGCCCTTCGTACCCAGGGATTACCAGAGGGAGGCGGTCGCCGCCGTGCTGGGGGACGGAGGGCCGGGAACCGGTTACGGGGTGATCTGCCTTCCCTGCGGTTCCGGAAAGACCATCGTGGGCATGGTGATGATGGCGAGCCTGCAGACCAACACGCTCATCCTTACCACCAGCGTGGCCGCCGTCCACCAGTGGATCGGGGAACTGCTGGACAAGACCGCTCTTTCCGAGGAGGAGGTCGCCGAGTATTCCGGCGACATGAAGCGGGTCGGGCCTGTCACCGTGGCCACCTACCAGGTGCTTACCTACCGGGCCGAGCGCGAGGGCGACTTTCCCCACTTCAGGCTGTTTCGGGAGCGGCCCTGGGGACTGATCATCTACGACGAGGTGCACCTGCTGCCGGCTCCGGTATTTCGGGTGACGGCCGAGCTTCAGGCATTGCGGAGGCTGGGGCTTACGGCCACGCTGGTCCGGGAAGACGGGGAGGAGGAAGCGGTGTTCAGCCTGGTAGGGCCGAAACGGTACGACGTTCCCTGGAAGGAACTGGAGGGCAGGGGCTGGATCGCCGAGGCCTCCTGCACCGAAATCCGCCTTGACCTGCCGGCATCGCTGAAGATACCCTACGCCGTCGCCCCGCCGAGGGAGAAACACCGCATCTCCGGGGAAAACCCCGAGAAGGAAGGCGTTGTCGTCAGCCTCCTTGCCGAACATCCGGAGGAGCAGGTTCTGGTGATCGGCCAGTACCTTTCCCAGCTTGCCTCCCTCGCGAAAATTCTTGACGTGCCGCTGATCACCGGGAAAACGCCGAACGCCGAACGGGACCGCATCTACGGGGATTTCAGGGACGGGAAGACGAGGGTGATCGTGGTGTCCAAGGTGGCGAACTTCGCCATAGACCTTCCCAACGCGTCCATGGCGGTACAGGTTTCCGGCTCTTTCGGTTCCCGGCAGGAGGAGGCCCAGCGGCTGGGCCGTATCCTGCGTCCCAAACGGGGCGGGGAATCGGGGCGGCAGGCGGCAAAATTCTTTTCCCTGGTTTCCCGACACACGGTGGAGGAGGACTTCGCCGCCAACCGGCAGAAGTTCCTCGCCGAACAGGGCTACAAGTATTCCATCCGGCACTGGAACGCCGAACGGCGGGAGGAAGAATCCCGGGGAGACGGAATATGACCGACGGGAAGACGACGTTCCGCACTCCCGAATTCTGGAAGGAATCGCTGGTCACGCTTCCGGACAACGCCTTTTTCGAACTGGTCCGCACGGTGTTCGGCAGGATAAGGACTCCGTTCAACAAACAGGTCCTGGTGGACGAGCTGGAACGGTTCCTCCTGCGGGAGGACATACAGAGGAACGTCGCCGGCTATATCGGGGAACGGGAAATCAAAATCATCTCCGCCATTGCCCTGCTGGACGAGCCGGAGCAACATTTCCTGCAGGCTTTTTTTTCCGGCGACCTGGACTACGCCGAACTCAACGATCTGTTGGTCAACCTCGAGGAACGGTTCCTCATTTACCGCTTCAAGGACAATACCCCGAAAAACGGGGGATTCAGGTCCGAGGCTCCGAAGTACGATGCCCTCAGGTACGAGGGACCGAAAGGCGAACGGTCCGGAGCCAAGCGGATAGCCCTGAATCCCCTGTTCAAATCCATCTTCCCGCCCCTGGTCGGCGATGTTTCCTGCCTCTTTCCCTCGGTTCCGCCCGATGCCTGGGGCACGGAAGGAAGCGTTTCCGACGGCGACGCCCCGCCGGAAAACGGCATGTCCGATACCGCCGGGCGGGGACCGTTCTTCTACGACGACAGGCTTTTCGCCACGGTGCTTTCCTTCGTTTCCACGAACCGGGAATTTTTCAAAGCCAGGGGGGAAGGGCTGCGTCCGAAAACCCTTAGATCGGCCCAGGAAATGTTCCCGAACCTGCCCCTGGAAACCTTCGTCGACCAACTTCTCGCACTGGGGCTGTTTTTTGTCGAGGGGGAAAAACTCTCCTGCGACTACCGCCGCTTTTCCGCCTTCGCCCGCCTGAGCCGGCAGGAACGGGCACAGTACTACACGGCGGCGGTTTTCTGCCGGCGCGCATATCCCGGAAACCCTCACGACGATGCCGCCGGGTGGATACTGCGGACCAAGGTACGGGAACTCGCCCTGTTCCTAAACCGCCTGCATGCCATGCCGGAGGACGGAATGCGGTACCCGACTTCCGGCATCAAAAAAATGGTCCTGTACCTAAGGCGGGAAAACGGGGATTTTTCCACGGACTGTCTTGTCCGCGTCATGGCGGAAACGGGCCTGTTGGTTCCGGCCGGGGAGGGCCTTTGGCGGAAGGGACTTTTTCCGGAAGCCCCGGCCCCGTTGAAGGACAAACCGGGCATCATGATGGACGGCTCCTTCGGCATCCTCGTATCCCCGGAGGTCGATTTCGGCGACCTGGTAAAAATCGCCGCCTTTTCCGACGTCCGCGAGACCGGGGTCAACGTCCGCTTCGAGATTGGCCGGGAATCGGTGGTCGCCGCCTTCGACATGGGCCTTACCGCCCGAGCGATCCTCGACCTGCTGCGGCGTCTTTCGCAGGACAGGGTGGACGAGAACCTCGGTTTCACGTTGCGGGATTGGGAAAAAAGCTACCACGAGGTGACGCTGCGGCAGGGCCTGGTCCTGGTCCTCGCCCCCGACCGACGATACCTGGCCGACACCAAACCCCTGTCGCTGCTGATCACCGAAACCGTCGCGCCTGGCGTCTACATGCTGCCGGCGCAGATGGAGGAGCGGGCAGTTCGGGCCCTGCACAAGGCCGGGGTCGGCATAGTCGCGCGCAGGACGGAAAGTTCCGACGAAACCGGGGCCCTCCTGGACGGCAGGATCGATGGCACCTACGGCAACGCCTATCCCCCGCTCAGGGGGGAACAATTCCGCCCGGCCGGTTTTCCCGCCGCACGAAAACCCGTCGCGGAACCGGGTTCCGCCGCCGACGGGACCGAAACCTCCGAACCGCTGCTCACGTCCTTCCGTTCGCTGCTGGACGGAATGAACTTCGACCGGGAAAAGCACGAGGAGCTTGCCGCGCGCATAGACAGAAAGCTCATCCTGTGCGAAGATCAGTTGCGGGACGCCGTGCTTCGCTACGAGAAACTCGAGGCACGGGGCCTGGACTACGCCGGCAAGATGGTGATCGCGAAAACGGCGGTCGGCATGCAGGCGTTGGTCGAGGTACTCAGGCCGGTCAACCAGACGAAGGAACGGATCGTGGGAATCGCCCGCGCCCTGGAAAAAAGCGGGACGGAGTCGATCCTCGTGGTAAAGATGACCGGCGAAAACGAGGAAACCGTCCGCATACCCCTGGGAAAGATAAGCCTTTTAAGGCGGATCAAACGGTCCATTTTCGAGACGAATATTTTTTGATGTTTTTGTTGACAACAATACGTCACAAGGAGGCATTATGCCGCTGTTGCCATTTTCGGGATTCCCGATGGAATCCCAGCCTGCCGAGATACGCCAGGCAAAACTCGCCGTCCTCATCGATGCGGACAATACCCAGCCCGGCATCGTCGAGGGGCTTTTGGACGAGGTCGCCAAATACGGGATCGCCAGCATCAAACGGATCTACGGGGACTGGACCAGCACCAACCTCCGTTCCTGGAAGGAACGCCTGCTGGAACATGCGATACAGCCCATCCAGCAGTTCTCGTACACCACCGGGAAAAACGCCACCGACTCGGCGATGATCATCGACGCGATGGACCTGTTGTATTCGGAGAAGATGGACGGTTTCTGCATCGTCTCAAGCGATTCGGATTTCACCCGTCTCGCCGCAAGGCTCCGGGAAAGCGGACGGATGGTCTACGGCTTCGGCGAAAAGAAAACCCCCCGGGCCTTCGTTTCCGTCTGCGACAAGTTCATCTACACGGAGATCCTCAAGGAAGGCCAGGAGGAAGCCGACGAGGACGATCCCAAGTCCGCGCCAAGGCCGAAAAAGGACTTCAAGGTGGACCGCAAACTGCTGAAGCTCCTGCGGGAAACCGTGGACGACATCGCCGAGGAATCCGGCTGGGCCTATCTCGGCGCGGTGGGCCACAAGTTCAATCCCCGGTCCGCCGATTGCGCCCCCCGCGACTACGGCTTCAAGAAGCTCGGCGGCATGTTCAGGGCCATCCCCCAGTTCGAGACCGAGGAACGCCCCCAGGCCGGCGGCACCGGCCGGCAGGTCTACATACGCTGGAAACGGAAACGCTGATCGAATCCGGGGAGCCTCAAAGGTGACCGACGCTGCCGGTATCGGGCATCCCTGCGTCTCCCCGCTTGCGGTTATAGACCGGAGCTTTTTCCGGTCTTGAATTATCCATTCCCAATACCGGAGCCCGGCTCTAGGGAAGGACTGATTATAGCTAACCAACTCCAAAAAACACTCCAGCGGCC
>WQZW01000138.1 GCA_009780545.1 Treponema sp. | reverse complement strand
GTCGGAAATCGGGCGCGCGGGACTTTTGAACGTCGTCTCCGACATCAGGGAGATCGCCAGGGAGTCGGAGGGACTCCTTGAGATCAACGCCGTGATGGAGAACATCGCCAGCCAGACCAACCTCCTTTCGATGAACGCCGCGATCGAGGCGGCCCATGCCGGGGAAGCCGGGAAGGGCTTTGCCGTGGTGGCCGGCGAGATACGCAAGCTGGCCGAGAATTCGAGCGCACAGTCCAAGATGATCGGCAACGTGCTGAAGAAAATCAAGGGTTCCATCGACAAGATCACCTCCTCCACCGACAACGTTCTGCAGAACTTCGAGGCGATAGATTCCAAGGTCAAGACAGTCGCCGAGCAGGAGGAGAACATCCGCCATGCCATGGAGGACCAGAACGAGGGGAACAAGCAGATTCTGGAGGCGATGGGCAGCGTGACCGAGGCCACCCGGATGGTCAAGACCGTCACCCAGGAGATGCTGGTCGGGGCCAAGGAGGTGATCGCCGAGGCCGCCTCGCTGGAAAAGGCCACCGCCGAGATCACCGGCGGGGTCAACGAGATGTCCACCGGGGCCGAGCAGATCAACACGGCGATGGGCCGGGTCAACGAGCTGAGCCTGAGGAACCGGGGCTACATAGAAACGCTGATGAGCGAAGTCTCGCGGTTCAAGGTGTGACGGCCGAAGGGTGAACGGACTGCCTTCTATAGAATCGGCCGGCCTCGGGCTTTTGTCGGCGGGAATTGCCGATACCGCCTCTGAAGCACTTGCCTAACACCTAAAAATACCTTATTATTGAAAATATCCGAGGAATCGCCGAATTTTCCATCCTGTCGGCGATCCTCAGCAAGGAGCATAGCGGTGAACAAGGTTCTTGGGGTTTCCTTCCTCTTCGTTTTGCTGGCGGTGCCCCATGGGGTTTCCGCCCAGTCGGGGGAAGAAACCGGCTCCTTGGAAAGGGTGCGGGAGCAACGACGGAAGGCAACCGATTTCAACGCCGAATTCTACTTCCCCGTCGAATGGGCCGCCGCCGACGACCTTTTGGAACGGGCTTCGCTTGTCGATGCGGAAACCGCCTTTACCGCACTCTTCGACCTGGCAATTTCGCTTTACTCGCTGGAACGGGAACAGGAAATACTGGCGATCAGGGCCATATTGATAGGCCAGGGAGCAAGGGTTTTTTTCCCGGAATTCGTCGATCCCGCGGACCGGCAGGCGTTGCTTGCTTGGGAACAGTACCGGGCCGGGGAATACTACCGGGCGAAGGATTCGGCAGACAAGGCCCTTGCCATGTTCCAGGTACTCCATGCCGCCGGGAATGCCTGGCAACTACGGCAGGAAATCGTGACGATGAACCTTGCCGAAGAATCGCCTGACGTGGCCCGGGCCGCCGACGACCTTTTGGGCCGGGCAATGTCGGCCTACGCGATCGAAGATTTTCTCCCCGCCCTTGACTACGCCGGCCGGGCGGAAGCATTATATACCGAGATCCTTTCGGCCGGCTGGATCGAACTTGCGGAACGGAACTCCTTTGCCGCCCGTGCCGCCCGCGCCGCGGCAATCGAGTCTATGGCCAACATTGCCGCGGTCGATATTTTCGTCGGGGCAAACTCCCTTTCCAACGAGGCCAGCTACCTGTTGCGGGAAAACCGACACAAGGAAGCCGCGCTTCTGTTTGCAAGGGCCGATGTCCTGTTCGGGCTTGCGACGGAGGCGGCGTTGGAAAAAAGACGGCTGGCCGCGGATGCCATATCGGAGGCAAACAGGAATATCCGGCAAGCCCTACTTAGGATGCAAGGTACTGAACCTGCAACAGATAAACGGTAAGGAGAAAATATGCGAAGAAATTTTGTAGGAACTTTGCTCCTGTGCGCATTGGTGGTGATGCCGGGCTTTGCCCAACAAAACGTGACGACCATCGACCTGGGCGAAGTAAGTGACGAAGAGCTTTTCGGAGCGATGAGCAGGGCCACGGAAATCGAGCTCATCATGAAGGCCGAATGGGAAAACAACCAAGTATCCCAGGAGAACATTCTCGAAAGCCAACGATTGCTTGCCCTTGCGGAGCAGGCATACCAACGCGGCGATTACGAGGCCGCCGAAGACTATGCGGCCCGTGCAAATGCCCTTGTCAAGGGAGAAACCGAAGTGGCGGAGAAACCCGAGCCCGGACCCGAACCCGACAGCTACCCCCTACCGGCAACTTTTACCGTAAGGTCTTGGACACTTTATCGGGATTCGCTTTGGACTATTGCCGAGCGGCCCGAAATATTCGGAAACCCCTTCAGGTGGCCTTTGCTGTTCGATGCCAACCGTCAGATAATGCCCAACCCGAACAACCCCGACCTTATTCACCCGGGCATGGTGTTGCAGATACCCAGTCTCGACGGGGAACACCGGGAAGGCGAATGGCAGAACGGCAGGATATACCAAAGGTAGTCGGTTTTAGCCGGCCAAAATTTCCTGTTTCAGATACATAGCGAGGGCACTCCCCATCAGAGCATGGACATACGGGGGGTGCCCCATCCCGTTCATAACCTCGTTGATATCCACCTGTTCCGTTTCAATATATTCGTCAAGATCAAGGTGCTGGCTACCGGAAAGGCTCAGGTCCTTGGCAAAAAACAGGTGTACTTTATTTGACATTATGGCCGGGTTCGGGCTAAATTCTCCCATTTTCCGTACGCTTCCTGCCTTGTAACC
This sequence comes from Treponema sp., assembly GCA_009780545.1. Next base: position 2,470 of record WQZW01000138.1, on the reverse strand, counting down.
CGTTTCCTCCAGCAGTTCCCTTTGGGCCGCATCTTCGGGGCTTTCTCCCTTTTCGATTACCCCTCCGGGAAACTCCAGGCTCAGCCCCTGTAACCCATGCCTCCATTGCCATACCATCAGGAATTTTTTTCCTTCGGGAGTTTCCAGTTCCGGCAGGACGATTACCCAGTCCTTTGCGTCAATTACGGTATAGGTATGAAGTTCATTTTCGGGGGATATGGAATGGTTCTGATGTATGGAGAATATCTTACAGTCGAAAATGTTTTCCGAGGATTCCACTTTCCAGACAAGCTTACTTTCTTCCATAAAAGTGCCCTAAAGGAAAAGTCAATGACAAGGAAGATCGAGAAGGCCCAATCCCAAGCCGAAATCGCTTCCGTCCCCACTCAAGATCGGATCTTTTGGGATTGTCCAATCCTATTCTTATCCGAATTCACATAATAAAGAAACAAAAATCGCAGGCCGTAACCACTAAGTTCCCCCAGAACCATACTTCAGGCCTTTTATATATGGGAATCAATAGTCCCCATTCTAATAAACGCATGCACGAAGGCCTTTGCAAAGTTCCAAGGCACTATGCCTGTTCTGATGCAAAGGCCCTCCTTAATCAGGCTCCGGAAGATACCGGAATTGCTTTTTTACCGTGCTTGATTGCCGAGTTGCAGGGCTTGCAGACCTTAACCTTCTTGCCATCCGCATCATGTTCGTACAGCAATTTTATCCCGGTCGCATTGCAGAGAGGACAAGTTCCCCGACCCCTGGCAAAAAGTTCCCGAATTCCTTTACCTCTATGTGATTTTCCCATGGCGCCTACTCCTTCCCGGCCTTTTCTTTCTCTTTTTCCTCAATTTTGGCCTTGATCTTGGCTTCCTTCTTCTGGGTCTTCTTTTCCTGGCCCTCGGCATCCAGTTTGTAATCGACCAGTTCCAAAATTACCATCTGTGCCGCATCCCCCAAGCGTTCCCCCAGTTTAAGTATCCTGGTATAACCGCCCGGACGATCCTTCATTCGTGGTCCGATGTCGTTAAAGAGTTTTGCCACAAGCCCCTCGCTGTAAAGACGGGCCGAGGCAATACGCCTATTGTGAACCGAATCGATCTTGGCACGGGTTATCAGCTTTTCCGCAGTCCGGCGAACTTCCAGTGCCTTGGCCTTTGTCGTCCTTATCCGCTCATAACGGAACAGGCTCGTCACCATATTGCGGATCAAAGCTTTCCGATGTGCCGCCATCCTCTGTAGCGGGTTAAACCCTCTTCTATGTTTCATCGCTTTCGTCCCCTACTTCTTTCTGGGTTACAATTTTCTCGGACATCTTGGGAGCGGCATTTTTCAGCATCTTCAAATCGGTGATTCCCAAGCCAAGATTCCACTCCTTGAGTTTTTCCTTTATCTCCAAGAGGGATTTTTTGCCGAAATTCCTGGTTTTGGTAATATCCTCCTCGGTCTTGCTGGTAAGCTCCCCGATGGTTTTTATCTCGGCATTTTTAAGACAGTTCGAGGAACGAACCGAAAGCTCGAGTTCTTCAACCGGTGTTTCCAAAATTGTGCGGATTCGCTCGCTATCTTCACCGTTATCATCGTCAAAGGTCAAGTAGCTCTCGTCAAGATTAATGAAGGCCGAAAGATGTTCCTTTGCAATTTTTGCCGCTTCGGAAAGCGCATCATCCGGTCTCACCGTACCATCCGTCCAAATTTCCATTACCAACTTGTCATAGTCGCTACGTTGGCCGACACGGGTCGGTTCCACGGAAAACTTTACTTTTTTTACCGGTGAGTAAATAGCGTCCAGCGGAATCGTCCCAATGACCTCAACATAGCGTTCGTTCACCTCAGAAGGCATATAGCCACGTCCAAAATCAACCTGCATTTCGATGTCGATTTTGGCGTTTTCTTCGAGGGTCATTATATGACGACCCTTACTCAGTACCTCAAGCTGACCGACACGGTTAAACTCGTCACTCTTGATCTCGGCCTTACCCTCAAAAGAAAAGAGCAAAGTTTCCTGCTCAACGTCATCGGGCAACTTTATCCGCATCTGCTTCAGGTTGTTCAGTACCTCAAGAGTATCTTCCTTTACGTTGGGGATCATTTCAAACTCGCTGGACACGCCACGAGCAGTACCGCCCTTATCGTAGGAAGTTATTTTGACGGCACTTACCGCATACCCCTGAATCGAAGAAAGAAGTATTCTCCGAAGGGTATTGCCAAGGGTCGTACCAAAACCAGGTTCAAAAGGGCTGGCAACAAACTTGCCATGATCCTGGCTAAGGTCTCCCAGCTCAAACGTGATACCTTTGGGGTGTTTGAATCCTTGAATGAGGTTCTTACGGGCCATTAGGACTCCTTATTTCGAGTAATGCTCGATGATCATATGTTCCTTGATATCACCAAGATCGGTAATCTCTCCACGTTTCGGAGAGGCCAGGAACGTACCTTTCAGCGCATCAGGGTCAAGAGAAAGCCAAGGCAT
>WQZW01000137.1 GCA_009780545.1 Treponema sp. | reverse complement strand
TATATGTCGGAAGTCCAGCCGATCCGCCTCCTTCTTCCCTCCGTGAAACTCCGTGTCCTCCGTGGTTTTGAATGCAAAAACGGAATCCGGGGTGCGACACTTGAGTAAATGCTGTTGCCCTGCTAGGGTGGCGCGTCCCTGCCCTGCGGAGCGGGGACCGCGAAACGAAAACGATATCCTGATGATCAAAGCCGGGGGATTGCCGGACAAACCCCCGGGGTCCGACGGTCGAAAACGGACTGGGCCCGCCGCCTATCCATGAAACCCGCAAGATGCTAGACTGGGGGAACGCCGCCCGCCTTTCGGGTCCGCCCACGGTCGGGACGGCGGCCAGATTAATGGAGGAAAAGATGAAGCAATTCGTGGTGGCCCTCTGCCTCTTGTCGGCGGCCTTCCGGGTCGGGGCGAGCGGCATCCGGGACGACATCGACATCACCGGGGAGAAGGCGCGGGCAAGCTACGCCATAGGGATGACAGTGGGCATGGACCTGCGGGAAAGCGGGCTGGACATGGACTTTGCCGCATTTGTCCGGGGCTTCGTCTCCGCCATGCAGGACGGCGAGGAAGGCTTGATCATGGACGGCATGGAGGCGATGGAGCTGGTCCGGGCCGCCTTCGACCTTGCCGCCGAACGCCAGACGCAGGAGTTCCGCCTACGGGAGGAGCTGTTCCTCGCGGCCAACGCCGACCTGGAGGGCATGCACAGCACGGAAAGCGGCCTTCAGTACATGGTCCTGGTTCCGGGCGACGGCGGGACCCCGTCCGCGGAAAGCACCGTGCTGGTCCACTACGAGGGAATGCTCACCGACGGCACCGTCTTCGACAGTTCCCGCGAGCGGGGCTTTCCCGAGACGATCCCCCTGGACATGGTGATTCCCGGCTGGGCCGAGGCCATCCAGCTGATGCGGGTCGGGGGAACCTGCCGCTTCTTCATCCCCTCGCATCTCGCCTACGGCCCCCAGGGAGCCGGCCAGGTGATCCCCCCCTACTCCACCCTGGTCTTCACCATCGAGCTTCTGGACATAGTAACGGAGGAATGACCGCCCGCCATGGGGATTCGCCCGGGGACCTTCCGGCAACCGAGCGCGGAGGTTTGTTCCGCAAATCTCCGTATCCAAATTACCTTAGGTAGTTTGGATCACTCGTTGAGTTCCTCGTGCTTGCCCTCGACCATGTAGATGATGCCCTCGCAGATGTTGGTAACGTGGTCGCCGAGCCTTTCCAGGTGGCTGGAGGTATTGATCAGACGGTAGGCCTTCTTGACCAGCTTGGGGTTTCCCTTCATCAGGTCGAGCACCTCCTCGATGTTGGCCTTGTGGTCGGCGTCTATCCTGTCGTCGAGGGCCGCCGCCGTCCGCGCCGCGTCGGCGTCCTGGTCGATGAAGGCCCGTATCGCCATGGATATCATCTCCCGGCCGACCTCGGCCATGCGTTCCAGGCGTTCCATCGAATGGAAGGGCTGGCCGTCGGCGAACTTCTGGGCAGTCTTGGCAAGATGCACCGCATAGTCGCCGGCCCGTTCGAGGTTGCCGGTGAGCTTGAGGATGGTAACCAGTTCCCGCAGGTTCCGGGCCACCGGCTGCTGGGTGGCGATGATGATGGCGGCCTCGTCCTCGATCTTCAGCTGCAGGGCGTTGACCACCTCGTCCCCGGCCTTGACCTCCTTGGCCAGCTCCCCGTCATTGGTGCGGAGCGCGGCCAGCGCCTTTCCCAGGTCCTCGTCGACCTTCTCCGCCATGGTAACTATATCCCGCCTGAGCCCGTCCAACCGCTCAAGAAGCCCGCTCCGAATCGTCATCGCATCCCCTTCCGAACCCGCCCTCCGGACGGAGTCATTCTCCCCACTATACGCCTTTTCGGGAAAAGGGGCAATATGCCGGCCAAAAATTTGTCGGACCGAGCGGAAACGTCCCGGCGTATCGGCCATGGATTGCTTCGACGCGCCGGCGATTGCAAAATCGATTCCCGCGGTTTGCGTCGGCGCATGTATGGCGTTTTGTCCGAAGTCATGGTAGACTGTCCGTATCCTGTCGCTGGAGGCGGGAAGTCTTGAACGCTCCCCGTGGATTTACGGTGGGGGCCGTGGAGGTTCGTATGAAAAAGCTTTTCGTTTTGCCGGCGCTGGCCGCGATTTTGGCGGCCGGCTTTATCTCCGCATGCTCGGGCGGAGATTCCTCGGGCGGTGCGGGCGGCGACGCGCCGGTCGTTTACAGGCTGACCAACGGCGCGTCGATTCCTTCCCTCGCGCCGCACCAGTTTACCTTCGACCCGGTCCGGGTTGCCCTGACCATGAACCAGGGCAGCTTTTACTACATGTTCTACGACAAGGAAATAGAAAACGTGCGTTACTTCCCGGGCTTCGCGGCGGATCTCCCCGTGCCCAACGACGATTGGACGGTCTGGACGATCACCCTGCGCAAGGATCTGGCCTTCACCAACGGCACGCCCATCAACGCGCGTACCTACGACTATTCCTGGAGGATGCTCCTGGACCCGCGTCTGGCGAGTCCGCAGGCGGGTTCCCTTTTCGACACCTTCAGCGTGGTCGGGGCGCGTGCGTATTTTTTGCAGCTCAGTATGGAGGACTACCTCGCCATAGCCGGCGGGCCCGGCGAGCCGAACTGGTCGCCTGAAAACATCACCCCCTCGGCAAATCCCGTTACCTGGGAGGAGGTGGGCATCGAGGTTCTCGACGACTACACCCTGCGCTTTACCCTGGAAAATCCCACCAAGGAAATCGACGTCATCTCCACGTTCTCGTCCATGGCGGCCCTTGCCGCCGTGGATCCGGCCATGTACGAGGCGCGCTTCAATGCGGACAGGACGCAGAACACCTACGGCCTGGGCCTCGAGGACCTCGCGCAGAGCGGGGCCTTCATCCTTGCGGAATGGGCGCGCGATCAGTACTTCGTCTGGGAAAAAAATCCGGACTTTCCCCTTGCGGACATGTACACCTACGACGTTATCGAGGAGCGTTTCGTCACCGATCCCAACACCGTCATGCAGATGTTCGAACTGGGCGAGATCGACGCGATGGCGCTCAACTCCACCACCTTCCAGTCCTTCAGCAACGATCCCAGGACGGTGCGCACCGAAGGGCCGGTGGTCTGGGGCTTCCACATCAATTCGCAGCATCCGACGAACCTGATCCTCAACGACCGCGATTTCAGGCATGCGGTCTTCTACGCCTGCGACCGGGAGACGATTGCCCGCGACATTTACAAAATATTCATCCCGGCCAACTACTATGTTTCCAGCCGCGCATGGGTCGGCGATCTCGCGCGCGACCCCATCCGCTACCGGAATTCCCCGCAGGGCAGGGCGGTGCAGGCGAACTTCAGCCAGGGATCGGATTACGGCTACAACGAAAGGCTGGCCAGGGAACTTTTCGACCGCGCCTACGAAAGGAACGGCGGCCGGCCTGTCAGCATGGAACTGATGTACTTCGAGACTTCCCTGGAGCAAAGGCTCTCCTCCGAATTCCTTAAGGAGGAATTCGAGCGGATATTCGGTGCCGACCGGTTCAGGCTGAACCTGGTGGCCATGCCGACGACGGCGGCCTACGACAAAATGGAGGCCGGCGAGCATGAGGCCGGCTGGGGAACCCAGGGGCAGGATTCCTGGAATCCCTGGTCAAGCCTCAATATTTGGAGATCCGACTTTCCCAGCAAGCTCCACCGGTTCCACAGCGACGAGTTCAACGAGCTTCAGCGAAGGACGGCCAACGGCGACCTTGTTTTTGACGATGCGGCCCGCATAGACGCGCTTGCCAGGATGGAATCGATCGTCATGGATGCCATGCCCTGGATTCCGCTGTACCAGAACAACGGCGCGGTGATTTATTCGGACAGGGTTCACCTTCTGCTTGACGAATTTTTGTACCCCGTGGGCTACGCCGTTTCGCAGTCCTATATCGAACCGAACGTGGCGCGGAGCATCGTCGTTACAAGATAACCGAACTTCCGTTCCCGAGGTGCCGGCAAAAGCCCGCACCTCGGGAACGACTTTGCCCGCGTAAGGTGGCGTGCCGATGTTTAGATATATTTGCCAGCGCGTGGGGTTTATGCTTATCGCGCTGTTTTTGGTAATACTGTTCACGTTCTTCCTCATACATTCCGTTCCCGGCGGCCCCTTTGCGAACCCCTCCTTAAAACCGGAAGTGCGCCTCGTGGTCGAAAGGCGTTTTCACCTGGATCAGCCCACGATCGTTCAGTTCGGTTATTTTCTCGCCGGCGCCCTCCGCCTCGATTTCGGCATATCCCTGATCGTCCAGCCCCAGCGCGAGGTTTTCGCGATCATCGCCGAAAGATTCCCCGTCACGATAATTTTGAATCTCCTGTCGAATATCCTGATCTTGCCCTTTGGCTTCGCGCTCGGAATAATAGCGGCGTTGAAAAGAAATACGTTGACCGACCATGCGGTGTCGGCCATGGTCGTGCTCTTTATTTCCGTTCCGGGATTTATACTCGCGTCCCTTTTGCAGTATTTCCTGGCGTTTAAGCTCGGCTGGTTTCCCCTGACCTTTTCCACGTCCCAAAACTGGGACTCGGGCAGATTTTATTCGATGATATTGCCGGTTCTGGCGATGTCCTTCGGCGGCATCGCCTTTATCACGCGGTATTTGCGGGCCGAACTTACCGAGGCGCTTAACTCGGACTACATGCTCCTTGCCAAGACCAAGGGCCTTCTGACGCACCAGGCCGTTTTGCGCCACGCGGTGCGAAATTCGCTTATCCCGATCATGGGAATGCTCGTGGGCATTTTCGTGGGCATCCTCGGCGGCTCCGTGGTCGTGGAGCAAATTTTCTCGATACCGGGAATCGGGCGCGTCATGGTCGAGGCGCTTTTCGCGCTTGATTACCCCGTGGTCATGGGCAGCACGCTTATGTACACCGCGATATCGCTTTTGGCCAGGCTTCTTGTCGACCTAAGCTACGGCGTGGTGGATCCCAGAATCGTTGTGGGAGGTGGCAAAAATGTATCGAGGGACTAATTCCGAAACTGTTGACGATGCTTTGAAAGATTTTTCCTTCAATAAAAACGACTTCGAATTTTACGACACGAGCGCCTCCCTTGCCGACGCGATTCCCGAGGCGCCTCCGGTGAGCTTTTTCAAGGACGCGATGATGCGCTTTTCGAAAAACAAGGCCTCGATGCTGTCCGTCTTCGTCGTGCTTTTCGTCGTGCTTATGGCGATCTTCGGCCCCATGATGAGCTCCTTCGGCTTTAGGGAACAGCACATACGCTGGGACAGATTGCC
>WQZW01000136.1 GCA_009780545.1 Treponema sp. | reverse complement strand
TTCGGCCCCAGAAGCGCCGTGATGCCGTCCGAAAACGCCACGCTCGTGGGATCGGCGAACGACTTGAACCCCAGTATAGAAAGATGCTTCAGAAACACCGCTTACTCCAGTTTACCCGCATTGTCCTACTCTAGCACGTCGGAAGGGGAGCTTTCAAGGTTGAGGATGGCGAGTTTGGGTAATCATTACGAATGAAATCAATTAGGAGGGGGAAGTCTCCCCCGCGCTTCAGACTTGCTACAACCAGCGTGGAGTTTTGCAAGGCAAAACTCCCAAAAGAATTGTGGAGTGCCTTCGGCACGTAGCAATTCTTACGCTACCCCCTCTACGGGGCACCAGGTAACAGCACGGCATAGCCGTGTACGTAGAAAAATGCGGCATGGTGTGAGCACAAATAAATTCCACGGTATGCGAGTAAAGGCGTGAAGGCTTTAGCCTGAACAGTGTGCGTCCGCCCCGTAACGCCCCGCATTTACGGCGTGGAGTTTTGTTTCACAAAATTTCCGAGTCCGATCTGCCTTTGGCAGATCGGACTCTTCCCTAAAAATTAAACGTCTCCGGACTCGCTCCGTAGCGTTTGTCGGCGTTGATCCGGAAAATCGCCTCGAAGTCCGCATCGGAAAGCTCGAAGTCGAAAATGCCGGCATTTTCCTGTATCCGTTCCCTGCTCACCGATTTCGGGATGTTGGGAAATCCCCGTTGCAAACCCCAGCGAAGGATTATCTGCGCCGGCGTCCTGCCGTACTTTTCCGCAAGGGCAATGATGGTCGCTTCTTTTAAGGTGTTACCCTGGCCCATCGGACTCCACGGTTCGAACCGGATGCCCTTGTTTTTGCAGAAGTCGGCAAGCTCGACCTGGGTAAGTTCCGGGGAACATTCGCACTGGTTCAGGGCCGGCACGATGTCGGAAACGGCAAAAATGTCCTCGAGGTGATGGATGTGAAAGTTGCTCACACCGATTGCCTTTGTCTTTCCGCTCTTGTAAATCGTCTCCAGGTGCTTCCACGATTCCACGTACTTGCCAGGAACCGGCCAGTGGATGAGGTACAGGTCCACGAAATCAAGGCCCAGCCGCTTAAGGCTTTCGTCGATCGCCGTCAGTTGCCGGCCCTGCCGCATATCCTCGTTCCACAGTTTTGTCGTAACAAAAATTTCACTTCTGGCCAGGCCGGAATCCTTGATCGCCCTTCCCACACTTAGTTCGTTCCCGTAGACCGCGGCGGTGTCGATGTGCCGGTAGCCGGTTTCCAACGCCCACTTCACCGCATTGTAGGTTTCCTCGCCGTCCTTCATCTTGAAAGTGCCGAGTCCCAGGTAGGGCATTTCGACACCGTTGTTGAGCTTCAGTTTCGATGACAGATCCATCACATACCTCCTCGTGGATTGTTGTGTCAATAATAGTACCTAAAAAATTGCCTGTCAAGTTGTGTTTCGGCCGAGAAAAATAATTTCTTCCTTAAATAGTACGCCAAAACGGTTCCCGCCCTGCGGCATGTGCGGGGCGGGCTTTGCGGTTTCCGTCGGGCTTACGCGCCTTGGGGGTCCACGGAGAACATCCAGTTTACGCCGAACTTGTCCCGAAGCGAGCCGTGGAGCTTGGCGAAGAAGGCCGGCGCAAGTTCCATGTAAACGATGCCGTCCTTTTTCAACACGTCCCAGGCTTTCCGCACGGTGCCTTCGTCCCCGGCAATGCTGACGTACATGTTGGAACCGGGGCCGCAGTCGGTGGAGTCCGAACACATAACCTCGGTCCCCAGGATGTCCAGCCTTGAATGCAGGACGAGGTCTTTTTCCGCCTCGGAGACGGGGAAGTTCGGGTCCGGCGGCATGTCCGAATACTTCTGTAGCCCCTGGACCTTCGTGCCGAAGGCCGACTCGTAGGCCCGGATCGCCTCGCGGCAATTGCCGTTGAACATCAGGTAAATACTTGCCATCTATCTCTCCTTAAAAGGTTGTTTGATCTTTTGACAGTATACCATCATTGGAGGAAATTTGTAACCGGTGGTTTGGAGGGCATCATATCGTAGGTTACATGTTATGGAAGGATAACTTTGGCGGCATATTGGAGAGATTTGTTCCCGGCATTATATTGGCGTTATTTTTTGAAGCAAACCTGCCGATATAGGTTGATATGATAGAGATACTCATAGCCATTGTCGGTTTGGCGATTGTCGTTGCCGTATTTATTTATATTCGCAGTAAACTCGATGGGAGGTCGGGAAGGCCGAGGCGGGCGATGGATCGGGAGCTGCGGTTGCGGGAGGCGGAAAAACTGCTGACGCAAAGCCCGACGAACGTCGAGGGACTTTCCATGCTGGGGGACGTTTATTTTGAGGAAGAGGCATGGGATAAGGCGATGCCGGTCTACGAGTCGCTGTCGCAACAGGTCGCGGCGAACCCGACCGGCAAGGTGAATGCCTTCGACGTGCATTTTCGCTACGGCTATTCGGCGATGCAGCTTTCGATGTCGGAGCAGGCGTACAAGGGGCTTAGTCTCGCGCATTCGCTGGAACGGGGGAATTTCGAGGTCAACCACAACCTGGGGATACTTGAGTTCGAGCGGAAAAATTATGAAAAAGCCATTGCCGTTCTTCGGCAGGCCCAGACGATAAACCCCGAAAGCCCTTCGGTGCTACGCTACATGGGGCATGCCCTGTTCAGGACCAAGCAACCGAAAGAGGCGATGACGATTATCCGCAAGGCCATCGATCTTGCGCCGGACGACAAGGAATCGCTTTTCACCCTTGCCGAATGCTACTACGAGGCGAGGCAGATCGACCAGGCTTTAAGGATATTCACACACCTTCGGCCCGATCCGAATATGGGACCGAGTGCCTGTCTTGCCGCCGGAAAAATTCATATCGAAATTCGGCAGAACGATCTGGCGATTCAGGATTACGAAATGGGACTCAAGCATGAAGGGATAAAGCCGGACATTCTGGCGGAGCTGCGCTACAACCTTGCCACCACGTACATCCATAACGGTGCCATAGGCAGGGCGATTCCGTTGTTGCGGCAAATCCTGGACGGCAATCCCACGTACAAGGACGTGGCAATCCTGTTGCCAAGGTATCAGGAACTGAACGCCAATAAGAACCTTCACATTTTTCTTATGGCGACTTCCGCCGATTTTGTCGCTCTCTGCCGCCGGGTGGTTATGTCCTATTACCCGAAGGCGAAGGTGAAGATAACGGATATATCGGTTCATAAAAACGAATGGGCCGATATTCTTGCGGAGATCAACACGCCGAAAATATCCGACCTGATAATGTTCCGGTTTATCAGGACGCAAGGATTTATCGGCGAGCTTATCGTCAGGGATTTTCATTCCCACATCAAGGACGTCAAGGCGAGTAAGGGTTTTTGCATTACCATCGGTACTTTTTCCGAGGAGGCGAAGCGTTACTGCGACGGCCGTCCGGTGGAGATGATCGAAAAGGACCGCTTTACCGCACTGCTGAACAATATCGACGCGAAGGCGGACTTGTCGGCCCAGACAACGCCGATAAAAAAGCAGTAACCGGGCAACGGCCTAGACGATGCTGTTCCGCTTTTTCGTCATGATCGAGACGAGCACCATTGACAGGAACGTTACCATGTACGGCAGGGCGAGAACCAGGCTTGCCGGTATGTTGAAGCCCTGAACGTAATTGGCGACGGCTTCGGCCAGGCCGAAGAGAAAGGCCGCAAGCAACAGGCCCAACGGCCGCCGCAATCCCAGGTAGATCACCACCAACGCAATCCAACCGCGGCCCCCTGTCATGTTCGGCACGAAACCGCCGATGCGGAGGCTGATCAGCGAGCCGGCGATGCCGCAGAAAAAACCCGAAACAAGAAATGCGATCAGGCGGTAGGTGTCCGGCTTCAGGCCAAGGGCGGCCAGTTCCTCGGCATGTTTACCGCAGGCACGAAGGCGGTAACCGAAAGGCGTTTTGAAAATCGCAACCCAGGAGAGGAGGAGCAAAAGCCATGCGGCGTAGACATACGGTGTATGGCCGGAAAGGAATTCGCCGATTCCGGGAATTTTATTGACAAGGGGCAATTCCACGGTCGGTAAGGCCCGGAAATCACGGAGTGCGACCAGGCCGCGGGTGTTAAAAAATCGGTGGGAAAGCACGACGCTAAGACCGTTTGCAAGAAGGTTTACCGCAAGGCCCGCGATAAAAACATTAGAACGGAGCTTCAGGCTGACAAAGGCGAGCAGGGCGGAAAATGCCGTCGAAGCAAGAATTGAGGCGGCAAGGCCGGCAAAAAGGCTGCCTGTGTACTGCACGGCAAAAACCGCAAAAAAGGCACCGATGAGGAGCTGGCCCTCGAGGGCGATATTCAACCTGCCGGAAAGCTCGGCAAAGAGTCCTCCGGTCGCGGCAAGGAGCAGCGGGGTCATAATCACCAGGCTGCCGTACAGGACGGGAAGCAGGTCCGTCATTTCCGCGCCCTTCTTTTTTTTGCGAACAGGTTCCGCAAAACAATGCTGGTAATCAAAAGGAGAATCACCGACTGGGCCAGCCAGGCAACCTCGAAGGTGATGTCGGAGTTCTGCATGGCGATTTTTGCCCCCGAGGAAATCCAGGCGAAGAACAAACTCGAGGGGATTATTGCCGGGGGGTAAAAACCGGCGACCAGGGCGGCGGCAAGTGCGTCCCAGCCAAGGCCGGCGGAAAATCCTTTGATCGTTCTTCCAAGGTTCCCGAATACCATGAGGCTGCCGGCCAATCCGTACAAGGCACCGCTGAAGAACATCGACAGCACGATGTTCCGTTTGGTGTTGATTCCGCCGTAACGGGCAAAAGTTTCATTGTGGCCGGCCATCCTGAACTCGTAACCGAGTTTTGTTTTTTTCAGGAACAGGTGGACGACAAGGACGACCAAAAGCGCGATCCACAGGGACACGGTAAGATTCGAGGGCAGGAGAATCCTTGCCAAGGCAACGTTGCCGGGGATTTTTTTTGTCGCCTGAAGGTTCGTCTCCGAATCGTTGAACGGACCGTCGATAAGGAAATTGACAATCAGGATGAGGGCACCGGAAAGGAGGAACGAGGTGATAAGTTCATTGGTGTCCCAGCGTGCCTTGCAGAAACCGGAAATGCCGCAGACGATGCCGGCAAACAGCATGCCCAGCAGCACCGCAAGGAATCCGCCGATAAAACCCAAGGGGGCAAGGGCTATGGAAAAAACCGTTGCGACAAAGGCACCGGAGTAGATCTGTCCTTCGCCGCCGAGATTCAGGTTTCCGGTCTGCATGGCGATGCTCAGGCCGGTTCCGCCAAGAATTAAGGGAACG
>WQZW01000135.1 GCA_009780545.1 Treponema sp. | reverse complement strand
CTTGTGCTTTTCGTTCATGGACCGTACAGTTGTAAGTATAGAAGTTTCCATCCGGCGCTGCGCGCAGGGAGTACCATGACGAACAGGATTTTCGCCGCCGTGGCCTTTGTTTTTCTTGTCTCGCTTCTTTCCTGCGCCGGTTCGGCCCGGAGCAGGCAGACGGAGCTGCTGTTTTCCAACGATCCCAATGACTATTACGACCATGGCGTCATGCACAAAAAGGAAGGGAATTCCTACCTTGCCGTCGCCCACTTCACCCAGGCTATCAGGATGGATCCGAACTACGTCCATGCGTATCTCCGCCGCGGCTTCGTCCATTACGAGATGAGGAAATACGACCTCGCCGTCGCCGATTTCAACAAAGCCCTGGCCCTGAGTCCGGAACTTGGCGAGGCGCATTACGGAAGGGGGCTCGCCCATTACGGCAGGGGAAACCTCGGTCTTGCCATCGCCGACTTCAGCCGGGCGATCATGCTCGGATGGGGGAACGCCCCGGCGTACTACCACCGGGCCGTCGCGAACGAGACCGAGGGGAATATCGAACTGGCCATCGAGGACTACGACCGGGCCATACGGATGGACCCGGAGTACGTCTCCGCCTACCTGGGCCGGGGCAACGCATACCTGAGCATCGGAAACCTTGCCATGGCCGGAGCCGATTTCACCCTCGTGATACTGATCGCCCCCAAGGGACCGAACGTCGTCGAGGCCTATGCCGGCCGGGGCGAAGTCTACCGGCTGAAGGGAAACGTGGATGCCGCCATTTCCGACCTTACCCGGGCGATACGGCTGGATCCGAGCGAAGGTTCCTCCTACGTCAATCGGGGACTGGCGTATTACGACCGTGGCAACGTGGACCTTGCCATCGTCGACTACAGCCAGGCGATCCTGATTCAGCCCAAGGAGGCCGAGACGTACATGCTCAGGGCCTCCGCCTATGAAAAAACGGATAACCTTAACCTTGCGGTCGCCGACTACAACCGGGCGATACGGCTCCGGCCGGGCTATGCGGAGGCGTACAACAACCGCGGCCTGATACGCCAGAACATGGGGGATCTTTCCCTTGCCGTAGCCGACTTCAGCCAGGCGATACGGCATGACGGTAATTTTGCCGACGCCTATTACAACCGCGGCCTCGCCTACCAGGAAAGCGGGAACCTCGACCGCGCCATCGCCGACTACGGCCATGCGATCGGGCTCGAGCCCGGCAACGCCTCGGCGCACTACAACCGGGGCAACGCTCACCGCCAGAGGGGAAATGTCGATCTTGCCATTGCCGACTGGGAAACGGCCCTGCGGCTCAATCCCAACTACGAGTATGCGCGGAACTTTATTGAGGAGGCCAGGCGGGAACGGGGCCGGTAGGTCCGATCCCTCTCGGGCAGGTCGGATTTGGGCGTTTCGCGAAGCGGAACTCTGCCGTCACGCACCGGTTGATGCAGGCCGCGCCGATCGAGATTGTCGGCCCTTCGGTGCCGCGGACGGCGTAATCCGGGTTTACGAACGGATTTACTTTTCCTTATGTCCCATCCTGTCGGTAGTATTTTATGGTATAATGGGCTATGGATATCGACGAGGAATTGATCGATCGGTTGGGGGCGGATTCCTGCCTTGCGCTTTCGCCCGAGGAAAGGACGCGCATGGTTTCGGACCTGGCGGAGATGGTGGGGGTGATGGAGCGGCTTGCCGGGTTCGGCGGGGACGGGACGGCGGAGGGGATCGATGTTCCGCATGGGGGCGCTTGAGCTGGGCCGGGCGATACGGGCCGGGGAGATCGGCGTGGTCGAAACGGTGCGCGCCCGGCTTGCCGCCATCGAGGAGGGCAATCCCCGGATAAACGCCTTCACCTCGGTGGCGGGGGAAGCGGCCCTGAAACGGGCGGAAGAGGTGCAGACCCTGATCGACCGGGGCGAGGCGGAATCGCCCCTTGCCGGCGTTCCCGTCGCGGTCAAGGACAATATCCACGTGAGGGGAATGCCGACCTCCTGCGCGTCCAGGCTGATGGGGGGATTCGTTCCGGAGCATAGCGCCGAAGTGGTCGACAGGATCGAGCGGGCCGGCATGGTGATACTCGGCAAACTGAACATGGACGAGTTCGCCATGGGGGGATCCGGGGGATCGGGGGCTTTCGGGCAGATACGCAATCCCCGGGATCTTTCCCGCGTGCCGGGCGGTTCCTCCGGGGGCAGCGCGGCGGCGGTCGCCTCGGGGATGGTTCCCCTGGCCCTGGGCTCGGATACCGGGGGCAGCATCCGGCAGCCCTGCGCCTTCTGCGGCATCTCCGGGATCAAGCCCTCCTTCGGCGCCGTTTCCCATTACGGCCTTGTCCCCCTGGCCCCTTCCCTGGACAACATAGGTCCCATGGCGGGGAACGTCGACGACTGCGCCGCCCTGCTTGCCGTCATCTCCGGCCCCGATCCCCGGGACCCGACCTGCACGATGGCCGAACCGTTCCGGTTCGGCTTCGATTACCGGGGAGACCTTTCCGGGCTGCGGATCGGGCTGTTGGCCAACTGTCTCGCCCCCGAACTCTGCGACGGGGAGGTGCGGCTTGCGGTCCTTGCCGCCGCCGGGGAATTCCGGGCCGCCGGCGCCCTGGTGACGGAGTTCGACATGCCCCTGCTGGAGTACATGGTTCCCACCTACTGCGCCGTCGTCTGCTCCGAGGCCTTCGGGAGCCTCGCCCGTTACGAACCGGGAAATCCGGAGGCCCGTGCCGCATTCGGAATCGAGGTCAAACGAAGGCTTATGTTCGGAAGCCTGGTACTTTCGCAGGGCTTCAAGGAGAATTATCACCGAAAAGCCATGCAGGTGCGTTCGGCCCTCAGGGAAGCCTACCGGGACCTGTTCCGCCGCTTCGACCTGCTGCTCTCCCCGGTTTCCCCCGGCCCGGCCTACCGCATCGGCGAAAGCATGGCCGATCCGATGAAGGCCTATTCCGGGGACATGTTCCTGGTGTCGGCCAACCTCGCCGGCCTTCCCGCCGCCGCGGTCCCCGCCGGAACGAACCGGCAGGGCCTGCCCCTGGGATTCCAGCTCGTCGGGGACGCTTTCGGCGAGCCGATGCTTGTCGCGGCGGCGAGGGTTTACCAGGAGAGGACGGGGAATCGGGGGCCGGGAGCGGAGTTTTGAGAGGAAAAGCCGTTCGCCGAGGCGGAAACACGCGCGGTGTTTCCGCCCGGCGGGAAGCCCACCCCGGGATTTGCCTGCTGTAGGCCATTTCCGATTTCCGCCGTAGTCATCCAAAATTCTTCTCTTCGTTAATCGACGATCCGATTTCGGCCGGCCGTCCTCATGTTCCCCGGTTTTTCTGCCGAAACTGTACTATTATGACGCCGGGAGAAAATCATAATGATAGGTAAAATTCTCGCCCTGCTGCTGCTGATTCTCGTGCTGGTGGTCGGGGGTATTTTCTGGTTCGACTATCTCAACGTGATCGACGCGAAGACGTTGCTTGCGCCGGTATACCGGCTGGCGGGCCTGCAGCCCAGGGCGCAGTCCCTGCTTGCGGGGGACGAGCCGCTCAGCCTCGACGCGGAACGCTACAGGACGCTGCTTTCCGCGCTGGACCTGCGCCGGGCGGAGCTGGACACCAGGGAGCAGGACATCGACCTGCGGATGATCCAGGTCGAACAGATGGTCCAGGAGATCGAGGCCAGGCAGAGGATGCTGGACGACCGGGAGAATTCGCTTAGGGCGTTGGCGGCCGATGCCGAAAATAGGGACAAGAACGTCGAGCAGAACGCGCGTTACCTTAGCGGGATGCCGCCGGCCAATGCGGTTGGGATAATCGCCGGGTTGCCGGACCAGCTCGTCATCGACGTGTTCAGGATGACCGAGCGGATAGCCAGGGAGGAGGGGGCCCTGTCCCTGGTTTCGGTCTGGCTTTCGCTGATGGACCCGGCCCGGGCCGCCGATATCCAGCGGAGGATGGCCGCCAGTCCGCTATAGGGCCGAAACCGGTTTCCCTTACGGGGAATCGGGGAATCCGGCCGAACGTCAGGTTGTTTTTAAGGATGGAAATCGGGACCGGAAGCGTCCCGGAAGGAGAAACCGTGCTTGTTCAGTTGCTGTCGCCCGATCATCGGGAGCCTCAGGCCCCGCAGGTAGTGGAGGGCAGGAAAACTACGGACGAGGCCGAGCCGGAAAAGGAAGCGGCCGGCACTTCCACGGCGGCCGGCAGTTTCGCAAAGATACTTGCCGGGCTTCTGGGCAGGACCGCCGCCCGTGAATCGGCGGCCGCCGAATCGGAATCGGCGGCAACCGCTTTGGCGGCGGAGGATGCCGGGCCGTCCGATTCGGCGACCGGCGACTCGGACCTCGTGCGGATACCTTCGGGCGAGGTGCTGGCGAATCTGATGGGAAACTCCGGCCTGGACTTCGATGCCGATACCGAAATCGCCGGGGAAGACGTCGCGGCCGAGGTCGGGCTTCCGGCCTTCGCGGCGGTCGCTTTGGGGCAAATTTCAGGCGGGGACGTTCCGCCCGAGGAAACGGCCGACCGGCCCGAACCCGCGGATACGGCGGCGAACGTCCGGGGCGCGGTTCAGGATCGGGCGGGTTCGACCGGGGATTTGCCTTCTTCTTCCGGCTTTCGGGTCGGGGAGGAACAGGCCGGGAATTCGGATTCGGCCGACCGGACGGACGCGATGAGGTCGGATGCGGTCCGGCCCGAAGCCATCGCCGGACAGGCCGCGGCGGATAATCCCGATGTCAGAGATAATTTTGCCGTGATAGGGAATCCTGCGGCGGGCCGGAAGGCGTCGGTCGAAACGGCCGGCATCGCCGGTGCGGTCCCGTCCGTGGATGCGAAACGGGTTTCCGGGGAAGACGGTCGGGCGGAAGACCCGAGGGCAAGGCTTGCGAGACGGGGTTCCCGGACGGCCAACGTCGGACGTGCCGAAGGGACGGAAACCCGGACGGGGACGGAAACGGCCTTCAAGGTTCCCGGCGTCGAGAGTTCCAGGGCCGAGGCCGAGCTTTCCGGCAGGGAAGCGGGCATCCAGGTGCGGCTTGTCGGAGAGAATCCCGGTTCGCGGGCCGCCGCCGGCTGGGAGGTTCGGAGCGGGCAAAGCTTCGAGGGGCTTTTGGCCCGGGAACTGCACCAGCACCTCAACGCCGACATCGTGCGCGAGGCCAGGGTGTTGCTGCGGGACGGCAACGAGGGCACCATCCGGCTCGCGCTCAAACCGGAAACTCTGGGCAATGTAAAGATACGGCTGGAAATGGCCGAAAACAAGATATCGGGCCACGTCGTGGTCGAGAGCGAGGAGGCCATGAAAGCCTTCCG
>WQZW01000134.1 GCA_009780545.1 Treponema sp. | reverse complement strand
TCCACCCTCTGCGGCGGGCTTTCCGGCCGCTGGGCCGACCGCTACGAGAACAAGGGCAAGCGATCCGGGGCCTTTTCCGCCGGCAGCTTCACCGGCGATCCCTACATCCTGATGAACTATAAGGAAGATTCCGTGCGGGACATCTTCACCCTGGCACACGAGGGCGGGCATTCGATGCACTCCTGGTATTCGTCCAAGTCGAATCCGTACATGCACTACGGCTACACGATCTTCGAGGCCGAGGTCGCCAGCACCTTCAACGAGGCCCTGCTCTTCAAAAGCCTGCAGGAGAAGGCGGAAAAGGCCGGGGACAAGGAACTGCGCCTGTACCTGGTCAACAAGCGGGCCGACGACATCCTGGCGACGCTCTACCGGCAGACGATGTTCGCCGAGTTCGAGCATGGCACCCACGTCCTGGAGGAATCCGGCACCCCGCTGACCCTGGACGTGCTGCGGGCCGAGTACCGCAAGCTCCTCCAAAAGTACTTCGGCCCGGAAATGGTCCTCGAAGCCAACAGCGACATGGAAGGCCTGCGCATCCCCCACTTCTACCGCGCCTTCTACGTGTACAAGTACGCCACCGGCATCTCCGCCTCGCTGGCCCTCTCCGAAAGGGTGCTGAAAGGCGGGGCCAAGGAGCGGGACGACTACTTCGCCTTCCTCAAGTCCGGCGGCTCCCGCTTCCCCATCGACGCCCTCAAGGTCGCCGGCGTTGACATGGGCAAACCGGAACCGATCAAGGCGGCCTGCAAGGTCTTCGGCGAACTGGTGGACGAGCTGGAGAAGCTGCTTTAGGGGGAGGGAATCATAATGCGGGGGGCCGATCCAATCCGCCGTAGGCGGATTGGATTTAGGAGTTTTGCAAAGCAAAACTCCACGCCTCTACCGGATAAGTCCATGCGGGGGGCCGAGCCCCCCTGAGGTTGAGTCCCGCAGTAGCGGGTCTCAACCTACCCCCCGAGCGGGGGCCCTGCCCCCGCAACGCCCCCGCATCTGTCGGCCGGAACCAAACTTCCGTGCCGTAAATGCGGGGCGTTGCGGGGTGGAACCCCGCTCGGGGGGAAGTGGAAAACGCCGAAGGCGGTTGGAACGAGGGGGGCTCGGCCCCCCTCATATTTTTTCCTGATTGCGTTCCCCCATCCAATAGTTGGTTGATCTTTCTCCATATTTACGGTACGGTGTAGCCGATTCGATGAAAACATATTCGTTCCCACGAGGTGGGATTTTTCTGGAAGATGCCACGGTCCCTGCGGGAGACGATTTTACGGTTGCCTTTCTTCCGGTACTTTCGATCATTCCCCTTGCCAGGCGGCCGGGCCGAACGGCCAGGGCGCTGGTATCTGTCGGCGACATGGTGCGGGAAGGGATGCTGGTCGGTGCCGGAGAGGGCGGGTCGGCCAATGTCCATGCCGCCGTTCCGGGACGGGTCGTGGACAAGATCGACTGGGACGACGGCGAAGGCCGAAGCTGTTCCGGCCTTCTGGTGCGTACCGAGGGCGATTTCGACAGGCTCGGCACGAACAAGGAAGAAGCCCTTCCGGAGGTTTTTCCGGAGGGCCCGGACTATGAAAAACTTTGCCGGGTGCTGGACGAGTGCGGGATCGTCCAGATGGAAGGTTCCGGCCGCATGCTGTCCCGTATACTCGCCGAATTCCTCGATTCCCCAAAAAACGATTCCCCGAAGGATGGGCCGGAAGATACGTTGGTGGTCAGGTGCGTCTTTGACGATCCCTGGTTGGCCGCCGACCGGGTGCTTTGCGCGCGCAGGCCCGATGCCGTTGTCGGAGGGGCGGCCTTCATCGCCGCGGCCCTGCCCGGAATCAAGCGGCTGGTCTTCGCCGTTTCCCGGAATGCCGTCGACTTGGGCCGGACCTTGCTGGAACAGGGCCGGCGCGGGGGAATCCCCTGCGGCCTTGTCGTCACCGGGGATCGGTATCCCCAGCGGAACCGGCGGGAACTGGAACTGATCCTGGACCGCTACGGCCGGGAGGAAAGGCTCGACCTGGGCAAATTCCTCGTCCTGGGACCCGCGACATTGGCCGCCGCCTACGATGCGGTGCGGTTCCGTCGTCCCATCCTGGAACGCTACGTCGCCATTGGCGGATCGGCGGTTCTCAATCCCGGCGTGTTTCGGGCCCGCATCGGGCTCCGAATCGGCGACCTGTTCAAGGAATGCGGCGGCTTCGTCCCGGGCGACAGGCACATCGTTTCCGGCTCGCCGTTCTTCGGGGAAAAAGTCCTGAACCTGAACGAGCCGGTAACCAAGACCAGCTTCGCCTTCGCCGCCCTGCGGGAGTCCCAGGCCGGAAAGCGCAAAGTCGGCGACTGCATCGCCTGCGGGGAATGTTCCGGCGTGTGTCCTGTCGGCCTGGACCCGGAGGAACTGTACAAGACGGCGATGACCTCGACCGAGGGGCCCGCATCCCATCCCGGATTCCTTGAGTGCCACGGCTGCGCCTGCTGCGATGCCGTTTGCCCCTCCCGGATTCCCCTGGCCGACCTGATCTCCGGGGCAAGGGGGGACTGCCGTGGCTGAACGCAATCCCGCCATCGGACGGGGATTCAGTGTCGGCATCTCCCGACACACCTCGCAGCGCATGCTCCTTCTGTGCCTGTTCTGCCTCCTTGCCGTGCTGCAGTCCTCGCTCGGCGATTCCGGGGCATCCATTTCCGTGGCCCTTGCCGCCGGAGCCGCCGCCGTGGTCTCCGAGCTGATGGTAAGCTACAGGCGGTACGGCTTCTCCAAGGTCGCCGACAGCAGTGCGGCGGCCTCGGCCCTGATTCTCACCCTGCTGTTGCCCAACCACATCAACCCGCTGCATGCCGCATTCGGGGCCGCCTTCGCCGTCCTGGTGGTCAAGCAGAGCTTCGGCGGGATAGGTTCCAACTTCCTCAATCCGGCCCTGGGCGGCTGGCTCTTCGTCCGTCTCTGCTGGCCCGGCAGCTTTGCCGACGGTCCCGGCGCCTCCGGCATGGCCGAAGCCCTGTTGCCGGAAACGGCAAGCGCCGCCGATACCGCCGTTAGGGAACTCCTTAACGGAAGCATCCTTGCCCCCTTCGGTGCCTGGATTCCCCCGGGCTACGTCGATCTTTTCTGGAACCCGGTCGGCGGCATCATCGCCGACCGCGCCGTCCTGACCTTGGTCCTCTGGGCCGCGGTGGTCTTCGCCTTCCGGGCCGGCCGCTGGTGGACCTCGCTGACCTACCTCGCCGTCTTCGCCCTGCTATCGAGGCTCCTCGGCGGACTTGCCGAAGGCGGGGAACTCTGGTCCGGCGACCTGCTCCTGTCCCTGCTTTCAGGCGGCACCTTGGTGACGGCCTTCATCCTCCTGCTGGAACCGGCAAGCTCGGCCCGCTCCGTGCCGGCCTCACTGGTCCTCGCCGTTCTCGCCGCCGTCCTCAGCGTGCTGTTCAGGTTCTCAGGCGGCCAGCTTTACGGGGCTTTCTTCGCCCTGGCCTTGGTCAACGCCCTGGGCCCGGCCTTCGCCTCGCTGGAACGGTTCCTGCTGTTCGTTCCCTATGGCAAAGCCCCGCGTAACGGAGGCCGAAAATGGACTTGAAAACACTGGGCACGGGGCTGAAAGGCGGAGGAATACGTGCCGCCTGGATCGCCGGGCTTATCCTTGCCCTGGTCCTGCTCTGGTCGCTGACCTTCCCCTTCCGTCTGGAACTGTTACGGAATGCGGCCAACCGGCACTTTGCCGCTTCCGGAGACGGGCGCAGGCTATCAAAGGTGATTCCCGGAAGTTCGGGCGGGGATTTCCTCGGGGGGATATTTGCGATGGAAGGTTCCGATTCGGTGCTGGTGATCTTTACCGTGATGCGGGATGGGATACTCACCCCTTTCGCCGCTGAATTCTCGCCGGACGGCTCGCTGCTGGGAACTTTTCCCCTGGGAGCCCATTCCTCAGGTATCGCCGATCTGCTTGCCCCCGGTATCATCGACCTGCACCTCGCTCGCATACGGGCAAGGCTGCCTTTTGGTACCGCTTCCGAAAAGGAGGGTAAATGAGCAAGGTCCACTGGCAGCAACTGCTCCTTTCGGGCTGTTCCCCAAAAACCCTGTTATCGGGTTCCGTCCTCCTCGTCGTGGCAGGCGGTCGGCTGGCCCATGCCCTGCCGGTCCTGCTGGCCCTGGTTTGGGTTTTCGTTCTCAGCTCGTTGGCCGGCTTCTTTGCGTCGAGGTTCTTCCCCAAGTCGGGCGGCGGACGGCCCTTCCTGTCGCTGTTCCTGGCAAGTTTTTTCGCCGGTGCCTTCCTCCTCCTCCTGTGGATGGCCTTTCCCCTCGTTGCCCTGCAGGTGTTCTTCCCCGTGGCCTTCGTCCCGGTACTGTACATGATTTCGGGCATCGGCCAATCCGGGGAAGGCGGCCGCGGCGACCTGATACCGGAACTCTGGACTTCCCTTGCTGCGGCCCTTCCGCCCGGTATCTGCACCGTACTGCTTGCCCTGATTCGGGAACCGGCCGGCCTCGGATCGCTTTCCCTTCCGGGAGGGGCCCACGGGTTGCTGCTGTTCTACCCCTTCGGGCCGGATGCCCCGGCACCGCTCCGCCTGCTTGCCGGTTCGGCCGGCGCCCTGTTCCTTTGCGGCTACCTGCTCGCCCTTTTCAGGCACTTTAGGGAAAAGTTCAGGAAGGAGGGTAACGATGACTGAGGACCTGCTCTCCCTGGCGATTTTTTCCTCCCTTTCGCTAAACCTCGTCCTCCACCTGGGGCTGGGGATTCGGGAACTGACGGAGATCGGAGCCAAAGACGGGGATTCCCTTCCCCCGAAAGCCGAAGCGCCTTCTTCTTGGAGGAAGGCCGGCCTCGGTTCGGTAGTTGCCGCCGGCCTTGCCATGCTCCTCTGGTTTGTCCTCGCCGTCCTTCGCTTCCTTCTCCCCCTGGGTTCCCTGGAGTACCTTCTGGTCTTTCCCCTCGCCCTCGCCCTCTGTAGGCTTTGGGACTGCCTCGTTGCCCGCCACCTGCCGAGAACGGCCGCCGTCTGGAAACTCGGCGGACCCACGATGCTGGCCGACGGAATTCCGGTCGCAGCCGCCGTCTTCGTCATGCTGGCCCTGGCCCGGAGCTTTCTCGATTCGGCGGTTCTCGCCCTGGGTTTTTCTGCCGGCAGCCTCCTTGCGGTGATCTGCCTTGCCGAGATACGGAACCGGGCACGCATCCACGCCGTCCAGGACAAGATGCGGGGCATTCCGCTCACCCTTGTCGCCATGGGCCTGCTATCGCTTATCTTAACCTTGACATCCGGAGTGCTTTTTAGGATGATGCACTGATGCCACATACTGGGGAAAAT
>WQZW01000133.1 GCA_009780545.1 Treponema sp. | reverse complement strand
TTTTCGCTGTCCTCGATCCCCAGGTCGTAACACGAGGCAAGAAGGCCAACCATCAGCGCAAGGCCGAACATGAGTCCAACGGCATGCTTTTTCATTGTTTTCACCGCCTCATCTTAAGCATAGACCATCATGGAACGCATGTCAAACAGATTGATTGTGAACAGAGCGGAGGCAGTTTAATCTACCTGCGGTAGATTAAACTGATCTCCGAGTCCAATCGGTCTTCGGCCGATCGGACCATGTAACTTGAACGACTTCCTTTTATTTACTATTGTGGTATGGGAACGGGCTTGCCAGGACAGGGCTCGGGGACTCCTTGGTTGTCCTGTTTTGGGGGTTTTTTGATCCGCTTTTACTGTTTCATCCTCCTTCTCTGCATGGGCATGCTCTCTTGGGCGCAGCCGACAAACGGACCTGCGGGGCTTTCGTTGGACGAGGCGGTCGGCTTGGGGATCGGAAACAGCCTGGAACTGAGGCGGAATTCCATGGACCTGGCTTCGGCATCGTATTCGGCGGAAAGACTTTGGTCGGAACTGTTTCCCACGATAAGTGCAAGTGCCGGTATTTCGTACAGCGACACGCTGTTCTCCGAGGCCAGGCCGGGAGCCGTCAACAACAACCCTTCCGCTTCGGCGAGCTTCGGCATCAACCTCGGCCTCAATGCCGGCATTCCCTTTGCCATGAAGAACATAGTCCTGGGATACCAGGCACGGCTGCTCAGCTACGAGGACGCGCGCAACCAACTGGAGCTGCGGATCACCCGCGGATTCTACGGGCTTATCGCCGACAGGGACAACCTCCTGGTACTTACCGACATCCTCGAACTGGCCGGCCTGCAGTACGAGCGGGACAGAGTGGCCTTCGGCAACGGCCGGATCGGCGAACTCACCCTGATGAACAGCTCGCTGGCACTTGAGAACGCACGTTTTGCCCTTAGCGGGGCACGTTCGGCCTTCGACAACCGGATGGGCGATTTCCTCGTACTGATCGGCCTTGAGGGGCGAGAAGCGGTGCCCGAGGGGGAAATATCCATCGTCACGGTCGAGCTCGATGCGGAAAGGCTTATCATGGAAAAGCTTTCCGGAAGGCCGGACATCGTTGCCCGGAGGCGGGAGATCGAACGGCTGGAGAACGCCCTCAAGCAGAACCTTGCCTCGACCAGGGCGCCTTCCGTCCGGCTTGAGGCCGGATGGAACAGTCGGAGCTTCGAGCCCTTCGCCGACTCGATCAGCGGCGGGGCGACCTTGAGCATCCCGCTGGATCCCTGGGTTCCGGGTACCCGGTCGAACCAGTCTTCCCGGAACGCCCGCACGGCATTGGAGCAGGCGCGTCTCGACCTGCAGATCGCCGAGACAGCCGCCGCCGCGCAGATACGCTCCCTGACGACCAACCTCGGCAACCTGTGGAACAATGTCGAGATCGCCCGGCTGGGGCTGGGAATCGCCGAACGGAGCTACGAGCTTACCGATGTCGGCTTCCGGAGCGGCACGGTGGATTCCCTGCGCCTGGCCGACGCCCGCAACAACCTTGCCGCGGCCCGACAACGGCTCCTGCAAAGCGAGCTTTCCTACGTTCTCACCATTCTCGACATTTCGGCAGCCCTGAACATCGGCTGGAAGGAACTGATGCAGTGAAAACGACCAAGATCATTACGGCGATTCTGGTGGCCTTTACCGGAGCGATCGCGATTCTCATCGCCTACAACCTGATTCAGGGGGGACAGGATGCCGCGGGGCCGGCCGGAGCTCCGACAGGCGGACCGGGCGGCGGCGGACCTCCGGGAGGCAGGCCCGGAGGCGGCGGCGGGCCGAACCGCAACACCGTCGTGGTGCAGGTTACCGAGGCGACGCTCGGCACCATCGAGAACACCGTCATCGTGAACGGGGACATACTCACCCGCAACCAGGTATCGATCTTCCCCACCGTCGGGGGAAAACTTGCCGAAATGCGGATCGGGATCGGCGACACGGTGCGCGCAGGTTCCGTGGTCGCAATGGTCGATCCCTCAAGGCCCGGCGAGGTTTTCTCGCTCAGCCCGGTCCTTTCCACCTTTTCCGGCACGGTGCTTCAGGCCCCTTTCAGCGTGGGCGACACGGTATCGGCGAACTCCGCCCTGTTCGTCGTGGGCGACCTTTCCAGCCTGCGGATCGAGACCTTCGTGCCGGAGCGTTTCGTCTCCTCCATCCGCAACGGGCTGGTCGCAACCGTCAACCTTGAGGCGATCCCCGACGAAACCTTCTATGCGAGCATCGACGAGGTCAGCCCGGTGCTGGACCCGGCGAGCCGGACTTTGAGGATACGGCTGGCCTTCGTCGACGGAACCGGAACCCGCTTCCAGGATCCGAGGATACGGGCCGGAATGTTCGCCACCGTCGGCCTTGTCGTGGATTCCAGGCAGGGCGTTACGATCATTCCCCGCATTGCGGCGATCAACACCCAGGGAAGGTGGATCGCCTTCATCGCGGACGAGGACAATGTCGCCCGACAGCGGGAACTGGAGCTGGGCATGGAGAGCGAGCTGCTCTTCGAGGTGAAAAGCGGTATCGAAGTTGGCGAACTGGTGGTAAGCGCCGGCCAGAACTTTCTTGCGGAAGGCGATCACCTCCGCATCGTGGAGTAGAACATGGGAATAGTGGATTACTCGGTAAAGCGGCCGGTCACCATCGTCATCCTGTATGCGCTGGTCATCGGGATCGCCATCACCATCGTGATGAACCTCGCCGTCGATCTTTTCCCTTCGACCGCAAGGCCGGTGCTTTCGGTCTTTACCCGTTTTCCCGGAGCCGGACCGGCCGATGTCGAAGCCAACGTTACCGAAAGGCTGGAACGGACGTTGGCCGTCTCGCAGGGTCTGGTCAACATGACCAGCAGCTCGCAGTTCGAAAGTTCGTCGATCAACCTGGAGTTCGCCTTCGGCACCGACATGGACAAGGCGATGAGCGACGCACAGACCTTGGTCAGCCGCATGACGAACTCCCTTCCGGACGGAACCCAGACGCCCATCGTCAGGCGTTTCGACATGTCCGCCATGCCCATCATGAGGCTGATGGTGCGGGGCAACCTGCCGGCCGACCAGCTCAGGCTCTTTGCCGAGGACGAGATACGGCCGAGCGTCGAGCGGGTCGAGGGCGTTGCCGCCGCCAGCGTTACCGGCGGGACGATACAGGCAGTGCAGGTGAGTGTTTCGCTGAACCGACTTGCCGCCCTGAACCTCACCCTGAGCGACGTTTCCGGTGCGTTGCGGGGCCAGAGCGTACTTGCCTCCGGCGGCAACCTGCGTCGCGGGACCAGGGAATACCAGATCATGACGCAGGAGGAACTGGTCAGCCTGGACCAGATACGGCGGTTGGTGGTCAAGACCGTGCCGATTCCGGGACCTGCCGGCACCTCCGCCCGAACCAACGTGGTCCGGCTCCAGGACGTGGCCGAGATCAACTTGAGCTACAACGACAACGTCTCCAGGGTCCAGGTTGACGGGGAAAACGCCGTCTACATCCAGGTTACCAGCGAAAGCGGCAGCAACCAAGTGCGGGTTGCCGACCGGGTAATGGCGGCAATTACCGAGATCAACCAGAACCTTCCCCAGGGAATCACCTTGGGAGTCCTTACCGACACCACTTCGATGATCCGGGCCACCCTGAACCAGGTCTACGGGAACGGCCTGCAGGGAGCCGTGCTTGCCATGCTGCTGCTCCTCCTGTTCCTCCGCAACGTCAAGGGAACGATGGTGATCGGCTTTTCCATCCCCATCTCGATCATCCTCACCCTGATGTTCATGTCGATCTTCGGCTTCACCCTCAACCTGCTCACCATGACCGGCCTGATCATGGGAATGGCGATGACCGTGGACGCATCCATCGTCATACTGGAGAACGTCCACAACTACCGGGAACGGGGGGCCAAGGCCCCGATCGCCGCCGTGCTGGGCAGCCGCGAGATGATCCGCGCCATCGTAACCTCGACCGTGACCACGCTTTGCGTCTTCGTCCCGCTGATCATCTACCAGAACGACCTCCAGGAACAGGGCCAGCTCTTCAACGACCTGATCTTCACCGTGGTCATCTCGATGAGCGTCTCCCTGATCGTGGCCGTCACTCTGGTTCCCAGCCTCTGCGGCTCGATCCTGCGGCTGGATACCCGCAAACAGAAGCCCCTGCGCTTTCGAGTGCTGCGGGCCATCGACAACGCCATGGAACGGTTCTTTACCGCGATGAACGACGCCTACCGGACGGCCCTGGACTTCTGCCTTTCCAGGCGGCTTCTGGTGCTGTCCCTGGTAACGGCGATCCTGGTTTTCTCGCTGATGCAGTTCGGCAATATCGGGATGAACATGTTCACCAGGGTGAGGACCGACGACAACGTGAACATCCAGATTTCCATGCCGCCCGGAACGGCCATCGAGGTTACCCAGGAAGTGCTGGCCGAGCTGGAGGACATCGTCAGGCGGGAGATTCAGGGATTCAATCACATCATCGTAAGTGCAAACCGTAGCGGCCGAAACCAGGGAAGCCTGCAGATCGTCCTGCCGGAACCGGCAAAGCAGATCGACACGCCCAACACGATCATCCGCAAGCTCACCCCTTACACGACACAGTTTCCGGGAGTGCTGATCGGCTTTCGGGCCGGCCGGGGGATGGGCGGTTCGGCAATCGCCATCGCCGTAAGTTCCCGCAACACCGCCGCCATAATGGAAACCGCCGCCGACATCCAGAACATCATCATCCGCTATCTGCCGGAGATCGAAAATCCCTCGATCAATATCGACGAGGGGCCTCCGCAACTTCAGGTGGAGATCGACCGGGATCGGGCCGCAAGTTTCGGCCTTTCGCTTTCCTCGATTGCGTCGGAGATCCGTATGGCGATGGACGGGAGCAACGTGGCGACGATGGGCACCGGCGACCGGCTGCTCAACGTCAACGTCCAACTTAGGGAGGAGGACCGACAGGGCCTGCCCAACCTCGACGCCATCGCCGTGATGAGCCGCACCGCAGGCCGCATCTCGCTGTCCAACGTCGCCCGCATCTCCGAAAACCGGGCCCCGGCCTCGATACGGCGGGAACGGCAGGAACGGGTGGTGCGGGTTTCGGGCGACCTTCCGCCCGGCATGGCCGCCACCGACATGCAGCGGCGACTTGAACAGACGGTGAACAGCCATCTGGTGCCCAGGGAAGGAGTTACCGTCCGCTTCCTCGGCGAGGCCCACGAAATCCAGACCTATTACTGGCGTTACCTGCTAATCATACTGACGGCGGTGTTCCTGGTCTTCGGGGTGATGGCCAGCCAGTTCGAGTCCTTCGTGGATCCCCTGGT
>WQZW01000132.1 GCA_009780545.1 Treponema sp. | reverse complement strand
CGGATTTTATCGCCAGCATCACCCGGGAAAGCTCCCCGCCGGATGCCACCCGGGCGAGTTCCTTCAAAGGTTCCCCGGAGTTGGCCGAAACGAGGAACTCGACCTCGTCCGCCCCCCAGGGACCGTACACGGTAAGGGAATCGCGCGTCTTGGCCGTCACCGAGGGCGAAAAAACGGCGTTCGCCATTCCCAGCGTCCGCAGTATTCCGCCGATTTTTTCCCCCAGGACCGAGGCCGCCGCCCTGCGCTTCTGGCGGATGGAACCGGCACGGCCGGCCACGTCCTTTTCCAGGGCGGCGATCTCTTCCCGCAGCCTGTCCCGGCTTTCCTCCCCGCCTGAGAGGGCTTCGATTTCGGTCCGGGCCTCGGCGGCATAGGCCGACAGCGAGGTGCCGTACTTCTTGCCGAGCCGGTACAGCAGGGCCAGCCTCCGGTCCACGGCCTGCTGGCGTTCCGGGTCGTAGCTGAGGCCCTCGGCATAGGAGCGGAACTCGCCGGCTATGTCCTCGGCCTCGTAGTACAGCGCCTGGATGCGGTCCCCGATCTCGGCAAGACCGGAATCGACGGAGGCGGCGGTATCGACCGCGCTCCTGGCATGCCGGGCAAGGCTCAACAGGGATTCCTCCCCGTCGTACAGGGCGGCGGCGACATCGGTAACGGAACCGGCGAGCTTCTCGAAATCGCCGAGCATGTTCGCCTCGTTCTCAAGCTCGGCAAGCTCGCCGTCCTTCGGGGCGGCGGCGGTAATCTCCTCGATGGCGTACCGGAGCAGTTCGAGGCGGTCCTCCCTGTCCCGTTCGGAGCTCAAAAGGGATTCGAGTGCCTTGCGTTTTTCGGAAAGGGAGGCAAAGGTCTGGTTGTAGGCGGAAACCTCGTCCTCGATTCCGGCGAAGCGGTCGAGGAACACCCGGTGGCTTTCCTTTTTCAGCAGGGATCCGTGGTCGTGCTGGCCGTGCAGGTCGAAGAGCAGGGACATAAATTCCCCGAGGTCGGTCCGGGTAACGGGCGTTTCCTGGATAAAGATCGAAGTTCGGCCCGAGGTCCGTATCGTCCTGCGGACAAGCAGCGCCCCTTCTTCGGGACTTATGTCCCGGCTTTCCAGCCATTGCAGCGCTTCCCGGTTGTTCGGCCGGATCGAGACAAGGGCGGTAACGCTGGCCTCCTCGGTACCGGTACGGATAAGGTCGGCCTCGGCCTTCCCTCCCATAAGGAAGCCCAGCGAGCCGACGATTATCGACTTTCCGGCTCCCGTTTCGCCCGAAAGCACATTAAACCCCGGACGGAAAGAAATAGTCAGCGAATCGATAAGGGCATAGTTCCTGACGGTAAGTTCCTCAAGCATCGGCATTCCTCCCGGGGGCATCCCCTTGCCAGGAAAGTTTTTCCCGAAGGGCCCTGTGGTAGGTGGCATAGCCCGACGTTACCAGCAGCGTCTTGTGGGGCAGATGGCATACGGTAACGGTATCGCCGGCCTGAAGCAGAAAGCTGTCCTGCCCGTCCACGGTAAGGAGGACGTCGCTCCTTTCCTGCCGTTCCAGGCTCAGGTGCAGGGGCTGCCGGGCGGGAAGTACCAGGGGACGGTTGGCAAGGCTGAAAGGACAGATCGGGCTGACGATGCGGGCCTCCATCTCCGGGTCCACGATCGGGCCCCCGGCGGCCATCGAATAGGCCGTGGAACCGGTGGGCGTGGCCACGACAAGACCGTCCGCTCGGTAGCGGCCGAGATCGGCAAACCGGCCGGGGGAAGTTTCCAGCCTCACCCCCAGGCGTATCAGTTTGGCGATCCCCATGGAGGAAACCACCGCATCGTTGAGGCAAGTATTTCGATACACGAAATCCCCTCCCCTTTCGACCATAATCTCGAACATGCACCTGGGCGAAAGTATCGCCTTGCCCGCAAGCCAGCTTCGGTAGACGTCGGCCCATTCGGCAAGGCCCACGCTGGAAATGAACCCGAACGTGCCGAGCTGCACCGGCAGTATCGGCGTTCCCGAGGCGGCCAGGGTCCGTGCGGCGTACAGCACCGTGCCGTCCCCGCCGAGGCTGAAGGCGACGTCCCTCCTGCCTTCCGGGGGAGAACCCGGTTTTCCTTCAAAGGAAAATACCGTTACCTTCGTTCCGAGCTTTTCAAGCTCCTCCCGTATCCTTGCCGAAGCGGCGGCGGCATTTTCCTTGCAGAGATTTACAAACAGTATCGCTTCCACGGCGTTCGATCCCCCTGCCACGGTTCCTCCTAGGGCAGCGTCATTATAAGCTTGGAAACCCTTTCGGTCTCGGCGGACCGAAGCCGCGGGTACAGGGGGAACAGCACGGTGCGGAGGGCCAGCGAATGGCTTGTCGGACAGGTCCCCGAATCGACGGCTCCCGCCGCGACAAGAGTATAATCGAAAGCCCTTTCGACCGCAATATCCTTTTTGCGGGCATAGTCCATGACGTCCTTGACGCTGCTTTCCAGCACCAGGGGGAAGGCGTAGTCGTTGTAGGGCAGTCCGTTGAGGGCCAGAAAACGCCCGTGCCTGGTCCTAAGGCTTGCCCTGGTATAGATTCCGGCGATTTCGCCCCGTCTGGCCAGGTTCCGCTCCGCCTCCTTGAACTGGACGCCGGCCAGGGAAGCGTTGATGTCCGGCAGGCAGTACTCCGGGGGCAGGTCGGAATGGTCCCTCAGTACCGAAGCGTCCCTTCTGGCCATGGCAAAGAGGATCGCCCCCCCGCCCGAGGTAAGCAGGTCCCGTTCCTCCAATCCCAGCAGGGAGAAAACTCCATGGGCCCGCTCCCTCGTTTCCGGCCCGGCCCTTTCCGCCTCGGTATCCCCGGAATCGCCTTTGTCGGGCGTACCCTCATCCCGAACCGAGACGGGCGGCCGAAAGCTGGCCGAAACATCCTCGATAACCGGAATTCCCAGTGCGGCGATGTCGGCGGTGTCCGGCACGAAACCAAGGGTATGGTGCAGAAGCAGCGCCTTGGGGGAGGAAACTCCCGTTTGCGTCATGGCAAGGGTTTTTTCGATGTTCTCGCGACCCATGCAGGGAAAGGAAAGGGAGGACACGTCGCAGTACACGGGTTTCAGGCGCAATTCGGTAAGCACCCTAAGGTAATACCTTGGGGAAAGAGCCGAAAGCAGGACGATATCGCCGTCGACAAGTCCAAGGGCGGAAAGCGCGACGGACAAGGCCGCGGCCGGACTTCTGGGGGCGATGGCGAAGTCGAAACCGATCTGCTCCTTCGCCGTCTGCAACAGTACGGAGGAACATTTACCGGGACCGATCCTGTCGTCGACCATCGCCGTAAGAACGGCATCCATCTCCTTCCGCCTGATCGTAGGAGAGTAGGCTTCAACTTTCATCGCAATCACCCGGAATCGGTATCCGAAGTCGGCGCGGGCCGATCGGCATACGCCTACCTACCATCAATGCCTAAGCTCATAAATTTTCTGGAGTTCACGGGGATTGAAGAGACTCCTCACGTCCAGGATGATCAGGTAGCCCTTCTCATGTCGGACCACGCCCCGAATATATTCCGCCCCGATACCGGTGATCATCTGGGGCGGCGGCTGTATCTCCTCCTGTACCACGTCTACCACCCTCGAAATGCGGTCTATGATTATCCCCAGTTTCATATCCTCTATATCTATGATGACAAAGCTCGAAAGCAACTGTTCGTCCTCGTCAGGATTGCGAAGTTTTTTCAACTGAAATCGTTTGTGCAAATTAATGATGGGAACTATCTCGCTTCTCAGGTTGAAGATTCCTTCGACGTAAATCGGGGCGTTGGGGATGGCCCGGATCGACTGGACACGGACTATCTCCTTGACATCCATTATGTCCACGCCGTACAACTCCTCGCCAAGGTGAAAAGTAACCAACTTGTTTGACATGGCCATATATCCCCCTTAAAGGCAACCTCTTTGCCTGTATAAAATATACAGGCAAAGAGGTATTTGTTCAAGCTCGAACCGATCCGGAGCCGATCAGTCTCGCACCCATATCTGGGTAAAGCCCATTGCCCCCAGACGCTGGACGGCGGACTGCACGTTGGTCGCAAGGATTCCGGTAACCAGCACCCTCACGAGACCGGAATGTTGCTCCTGCATCACCAAAAAACCGGCGGCCTCGACCTGCCGCATTACCACCGCCGCACTGTCCATACCCGAATAGGCACCGACCTGAAGCCGATGAACCCTGTTGGTATGCGGATCGGGCAGACCCGGTATGACGACGACCTCCGCGACCGGTGCCCCCCAACTTACCTGCGGCGGCCTTGCAACGGGAGGCGGCACCGTAACCTGAAGCGGCACCTGCACCGGTGCGGGCGGTACGGGCCGAGGAGGGGGCGGGGGCGGCGGAGGCATGAAGGCCGGCTGATCCGGCGTCACCACGATGTTATGTATCGTTATCGTTATGGGCATGCTCGCCATCACGGGTTGAGGAGACGGAGCAGGGGGTGGAGGTTCGGGAGCAGGTTCGGGCTCCGGTTCAGGTTCGGGCTCAGGCTCCGGTTCAGGCGGAGGAGGTGGCGGGGGCGGCGGAGGTTCAGGTGCGGAGGCAACAACGGGAGGTTCAGGTTCGACCTGCGCCGGCGGCGGGGAGATAATCAACACAAGGCCGCCGCCGGCAAGGTTGATGGCCATGGCAGCTTCCGGAGAAAGATCGACTATCCTGTCCACCGAAGGATTGATCCGTCTGGTAACGATAACGTCCACCTCCGCACCGGTGCCCACATTTATTATCCTGGCCCTTTGACCTATGGGGAGACTTGGATGGGCGGCACGGAGACCCGCATCCTGCATTTCCTGGCTTGCCATGCCCTGTTGCCTGAAATCGGCCGCCTGGGCAAAGCAAATGCCTGTCAAAAACACAATACCCAAAAATGCCAATATTACCCGTTTCATTTGCGTCCTCCATAAGGAATAGGCACCCTAACAATCGAAAACACTTACTGTTAATTATATACATTTTTCGATAAAGGTCAACAGGTACCTGGCGGCTGCCGGGGCGACAGTATTTGCTTTCCGGATAGAATTTTATGCAAAAAATCAGGCTTAAGTTTGGTTCCCGTAACACACGGGCAACTTGCGGGACCTGTTCAGCCAAGAGCGGCGGCTCCACGGCCCACCGGACGGGCTGGATCACCATGCATCTTTAGTTTGGAACTAACGCCATTGTTCTTGTCAGCTGCCCCATTGGAAGGCGGTTTGCTTTCGGGCGTAAAAAAAGCCCGGCGGCCTCCTACTCTCCCGCCCCTCGGGGGGCAGTACCATCGGCGCAGGGGGTCTTGACTTCCGTGTTCGGGATGGGAACGGGTATGGCACCCCCGCCATAGCCACCGGGCG
>WQZW01000131.1 GCA_009780545.1 Treponema sp. | reverse complement strand
GTTTTCCTCGTCTCCGTTGAATATCCCGTTATTGTTTCTCATGCCCTATAAGATACTCAAAGTTAATCCGATCTGCTAGGAAAAACCCCGATCCCTAAAACAGCAGGCTCCCCAGCTCCATCCTTGCGGCCAAGTTGTCGGGATTGAACTCCAGGGCCAGCTCCAAAGCCTGCCGGCTTTCCTCGTTCCGGCCAAGTGTCATAAGGCAGCGGGCTATGCGGAACTGAAGTGTCGAAGCCGCGTCGGCATCTTCCGGCCGGACCTCGCCTTCAAGCAGAAGGGAAAGTGCCAGGCGATACTGTTCCAGGGCCCGGGCCGACGAGGCACGGGCTTCGGACATACGGGCAAGGTTGGCGACCGCAATCCAGTCGCCTGAAGGGCGAGAAGCAAGGATCGTTACCGCTTGGTCCAGCCGGCCTTCCCGAATCGCCTGCAGGGCACGGTAGGTTTCCAGCCATTCCCCGGAAAAGCCATGCCGGTCCGCGGTTTCCAGAAGCAGGGCTATCTCGGTAAAGTTCCGGCTCAGGCCGAAGTACCAGGCGGCCCAGCGGTAGAGTTCCTCCAGATCGGGATGCCGGTTCAGCAGGAACCAGACGTCGGCAACGGCCTTTCCGCCCTCGCCCCGTTCGGCCCTTCTCCTCAGCACCTCGACCTCGAACAGGGCTTGTACCGGAAGCTCCCCGCCGGATTCGGCAATCCCCGCCCGGGCTTCCTCCGAATTCCAGGGCCAGGCTTCGGCCTCCGCTTCCGCCTCGACGGAATGTTGGGTCCGCAGGAACTCTATCGCCGCCTGGGATTCGAGCAGGCGGCTGTACCGTATCAGGGCCGGTCGGCGAAACTCGTCCCCCGGGGTCGAGGAATTCAGCAACTTTTGTAGCCAAAACCATTCCTCGGCCTTCGTTTCGGCAGCAACGGCTAGGTTGAACAGCGCCCTGTTCCTCAGGGCTACGTCCTGCCGGCCGGAGAGGGGACTCTCCGCAATGGTTTCCCACAGGCTGCGGGCCTGGGCCGGTCGGCCGGCAAGCCAGAGGGCATCGGCCCGGCGACCTGCGGCATCCTCGCCCGGCAGCATCCCGAAAAGTTCGGCCGAACGGAAGAGGCTGCCGAAGTCGTAGAAAAACTCGGCGGCAAACCGGGTAAAGGCGGCCGAAGGCTCCCCCGCGGAAATCACCGTATCTATCGGGGCAATCGCCTGTTCCGTATCGCCCCGCAGAATCCCCAGGAGGAGCAGGTTGATCAACGGCGAATCCCGCTCCTGCCAGATCGCCGGCCGATTCGGGGAAAGCAGGAAGTCCAGGGCCCTTTCCTCACCGGGCGGAATCCGCTCCAGGGCCTCTTCCGGCGAGCTCAGGTCGCCGAGCAAGGCCCGCAGGGCAAGCCGGGCCGGGACGGCCTCGGGGCCGGACAGCACCGGCAGAATTCGCCGTAGCTTCGCCTCGGTTGCCGCATCTTCAGGCCCCTGCAAAAACAGGATCGCCGATACCACCGTGGCAATCGGTTCGGAAAGGGGAAAGGTTTGCAGCGCGAGCAGGGCGGAAGCACGGTACTTCCGAGCATAGTCGGCGGAATTGCCGGACAAACCGACAAGCCCTTGCCGCCGCTTCAGCAGGGAAAGCCAGTTCTCCACGCCCTCGGTCCTTCCCTGCAAAAAATCCAGGTCCTCGCTCAGGCTTTCCAACTGTCCGTATCCGGCGACGATCCCGCCATCGCCGATTGCCCGAAAACGGAGATCGTAGTCCTGCAGAAGCCGATGAAAGCCGACGGGTTCCGGTTCCGGCCTTTTCGGTTGGGCGAGTACCATAAAGAAGAGGCCGCCAAAAATGACCAGGAGCATGGCACCGGTAAGGTGGGAAGTTCTTAGCAGGGCAATCGGGGAAAACTGTGCGAACCACGAAGCCGTCTTGTTCACCCGGACTCCTTCTCCAGGGTTTTTCGGATGCCGTCCAGCACGCCGTTGATGAACTTGAAGGAATCGTCCGTTCCGAATTCCCTGGAAATGCCTATGGCCTCGTCGATGACTATCGAGGGAGCCAGGTCCTTCTGGAACATCAGGGTGTACACGCTCATCCGCATGATGGCCAGATCGACCCGGTTCAGGCGGGAGATGTCCCAGTTCAGCAGGTGGGCCTTTATCGTCTTGTCGATTACGGCGACGTTTTCGGCGGTTCCGGCGATCAGAAGCCGGGCGAAGGCCGCAATGCTCTCGTCCAGCGTCCGTGCCTTCTCGCCCAGCCAGGAAAATTCCAGCAACCGTTCCAGGGCATCGGTCGGCAGGGGATGGCCGGACTCGCGTGCCGTGGTCCGGGCGGATTCCCAGCAGAACAACGCCTGGAAAGCAAGTATCCTGCCCTTCCTCCGGGATGCCATCCTACGCTACCAGTTGTTCAGGTTCGCTTCGAATATCTGGAAGGTTCTGCCTCCGGCCCGAAGCTCGGTATGCAGTTCCTCCACGGCCTTGGTGAAGGTGGTCATCTGCCTGTCCTGCATTATCATGTTGGAGATGTAGGCGCGCACCGTCACCGTGGAACCAAGCTGGGCGATGTCGTCAAGTTCGAGATTACGCATGGAATGGGTTTCGGTTGCGAGCAGTATCTGATAGCCCGATCCCAAGGGCCCCTCGATCACGCCGGAAATCTGCCCGGAGCGAAGGCTGAAGGCAAGGGTGACGAACTCCTGCCCGAGCCGCTGTACCGCCTCAAGGTTCCGGGGCAGGAAACCGAAGTCGCCGGCCTGGAAACCCGAGTTCGGCGTCTGCGCCCTGGCCATAACCTCGTTGAACCTGGCCGCACTGGTCCCGATCTCCCGCGCGAGGCTGTCGGCCAGCGTCCTCGCCTGCGTCCGCGCCGCCGCATCCTGCCCGTAAGGTATCTGAATCACCGAAAGCCGCACCGTCTCCGGCCTGACGAACTGCGAGCGGGTAAGCTCGAACATACTCACGATCTCGCGGTCGGTTGGGGCCGTTATCGTCTCAAGAAGCGTGCGTTTCTGGGAAAGAAGGTAGTTCTGCTGGATAAGCTGCCG
Source organism: Treponema sp. (assembly GCA_009780545.1). Next base: position 2,384 of record WQZW01000131.1, on the reverse strand, counting down.
CCGGGTCTGCTCCCGAAACTCGCCCATCTCAAGCCCGGTCTGGGTCCGCACCGCATTGGTGAATTCCGCATCGGTCGGCTGCCGGCCCAGCATCGGCACCATCTGCGCCCGAAGTCCGGCGATGTGCTGGTTCAGCTCGTTGTCGGTAACCTGAACCCGATCCCGCTCGGCCGCCTGTAGCACCAGCCGCTCGTTGATCATCGCGTCCAGCACTTCCCGCCGCTGTTGCGGGGTCAGGGCTTGCCCCAGGGCCGTCCCCATCCGGTTCACCTCGGTACGGAGCTGGTTCACCGTAATCGGCTCGCTCCGGGTAAGGTTTACCACCGCCACGTTCTGCAGCCCGGACTGCCCGACCGCCGCCGCGACCGGCACCAAACACAGCGAAACAAGTATCGCCATCCGTTTCATTTTGACCTCATTCATCGCTTCGATAGTACCACAAGAACAAAGTCCCGATCAAGGCAGTTACAGCCCGGGAATCCAAGAAAACGAAATCATAATAAGGGGGAAGCCTCCTGAAGTTTTGGCAGAGCCAAAACTTCTTAGCTGAACCGCTTTGCGGTTCAGCCACCCTCTGCAAGGTGGAGTTTTGCTTCACAAAACTCCACCTTGCAATAACCGCCCGGAACTTGCCCGTAAAACCCTTAAGTCCGTCAGCTTCCGGATGCCGATCCGAGCAGTACCGAACCGGCGATCCTGTCGCCTTCGGCCCGTCCGCAAAGCCGGCGGATGATTTCCACGGCGAAGAGCCCGGCCGTTCCCGCACCGGAAGCGGTGATCAGGTTTCCGTCCACGACGACCGGGGCGGAACGCTTTTCGCCTTCGGTAAGGCCGGTTTCCATGCCGGGGTAGCAGGTGTAGCCCTTCCCGGCAAGCAGTCCCAAAGGTGCCAGGACAACGGCCGGCGACGCACAGAGCGCGCAAACCCACTTTCCCGCCTCGGCCATTTCGGTAATCAGGGCGCAGGCCGCTTCCGAAGCGGCGATGTTGGACGCTCCCGGTATGCCGCCGGGAATCACCGCCGCATCCCAGGAACCGGAGCCGGCCTTTCCCGCCCCGGCAAGTTCCTTAAGGGTGATGTCGGCAAGAACCGTTATCCCGCGGGCTCCCCTGACGGCCCGTTCCCCGCCGACCGCGACCAGCGTAACGGCAATTCCCGCCCGGCGCAGGTAGTCCGCCGGGGTTGTCGCCTCGACTTCCTCGAAGCCCTCGGCCAAAAAAAGGACGGCGTTCTTTTCCATAGAATCAGCCCTTCCCGTAACAGCAGTGCTTGTACTTACGGCCGGAACCGCAGGGGCAGGGATCGTTCCGCCCGACCTTGGGTGCCGTCCTCACCATCGTGTGCGGCGCGACCTCCCCTTCGGCGTACAGCCATTTCCCGTTTTCCTTCTTGAACGTGGCCCGTTCCTTGTGCAGGTCCTTCAGTCCGTCCCTCTCGTAGGCCGCCTCGAACTCGACGACGCCCTCGGAATCCTCCCGTCCGCCCTTCTCCACCGAAACGATCTTCAGCCCCAGCCAGCGGGATTTCTCGCTCCATTCCTTGGTGGACTTGTAGTCGATGTCGTCCTTCCCGCCCCGATTGACGCAGGTCTCGACGATGTACCCGATCTCGTGCTCCACGTAGGCGGAATACCGGCTCCGCATCAGGGCCTCGGCGGTCAGCGCATTCACCTTCCGCCCGATATAGGGCCCGCAGCATTGGTCGTACTGCAGTCCGGAACCGCAATGACAGTCTTTCATAAACGCACCTCTCGACATGAACCGCCCCAAATCGGGATCGGTCAGGGTTATAAGTGATTTCCATCATAGCGACGGCAGGAAGGTTTGTCCATTCACCGCCAAGGATTCCCCGGAACTACATCCCCAACAACCGGATATATCCGTCCAAGGCCGAATCCCCCGAATTCCCCGAAAGCGCCTTCTTCGTAAGCACCTTTCCCAACTGCACGCCTTCCTGATCGAAACTATTGAGGTTCCAGGCAAAACCTTGGAACATCACCTTGTTCTCGAAGTGGGCCAACAGGCAACCCAGGGCCTCCGGAGTCAGGCGTTTTCCGTGGATCAGGCCGGAAGGGCGGCCTCCGGGAAAGTCCTTGTTGCCGTCGGTGCCGTCGCGCCGGCCCTTGGCAAAGGCCACGATCTGGGCGGCGAGGTTGGCGTTCAGCTTGGCCTGACTCGGGGAACCCTCGACTTGCACGTCCTCCCCAAGCTGGCTTTCGGCGAATCCGATGAACTGCAGGGGAACGATGTCCGTGCCCTGGTGGAGGAGCTGGAAGAACGAATGCTGGCCGTTGGTTCCCGGCTCGCCGAAGATCGCCGGGCCGGTCGGGTAGGCCACCGGTTCGCCCCGAAGGTTGACCCTTTTGCCGTTGGATTCCATGTCC
>WQZW01000130.1 GCA_009780545.1 Treponema sp. | reverse complement strand
ATCAAACGGTTTCTGTACAAAAGCTACGAAACGGAAGCCGGGGACGAAGGCTAGGCGCCGAAGGCTCGGGAGTTTGGCGGATGCCATGAAGGCATCCGGCCAAACTCGGCGGCTCAAGGGGAAGCTTTCAAATGCTGCTGGCCCTCTGCTGTTTCAACCGTAGTAATTCAAAATTCTTCGTATTCTTCTTCACAATCCCGACAACTAAGGCGTGGAGATTTGCTCTGCAAATCTCCTTAGCTCATCCTCCTCAGGAGGATGAGCCCTCCGGGAGGGCGGCGAGGCGATCACGGACATCCTGCAGTGCCTGCTCGTTGTCCAGGGCGGCGAAGATTTCGGCGGCGCGGAGGTAGGCGGCTCGGGCAGCGGGGAAGTTGCCGGTTCGGCGGTGGACGTCGCCGGTTGCGCGCCAGCTTGAGGCCAGGCCCCAGGAGTTTTCGACGCGGCGGTCGAGTTCCATCGACCGGAGCAGGGCTTGCAGGGCTTCGTTCGGTCGGCCGGAGCGGGAGCGGACCGAGGCGATGACGAACCAGTCCAGGGCGGCGAGCTCGAAGTTGCCGCCTTTGAGGTGGATGGCCAAGCTCTTGCCGGCGGAGGCCTCGGCCGCCTTCCAGAGGCCGGCTTCGGCTTCGGCAAGGGCAATCACCGTCCAGCCGAAAGCGACATGCAATGGCTCGGAAAGCTCCCGCATTTCGGGCGCAAGACTTTCGATGACGGTTTGGGGAGCGGCCTGTCCGCCCAGCAATTGCTGTCGGGCGATGTGGAAACGGCTGAGGGCGAGCAGGGGCCGGTTGCCGGCGAAGGCCGCTTCCTCGGCGGCGGCGTTGAGGGCGGCGGCGGCTTCCTCGGCAAGGCCAAGGGAGAAAAGGACGTTGCCCCGGGAAAGGCCGGCCCGAATCCGGAGGCCGGAATCGTCGGCGAGGACGGCAAGGCGGAAGGCCTCGTCCAGGAAGTTAAGGGCGGCCTCCGGTTCGCCACGGTCGGCCTGGGCGTTTCCCTGGGCAAGCCGGGTTTCGGCCCGCCGGCGTAGCTCGAAGCTTTCGCCGGGATTTGCCGGCCTTGTCGAGCAGGAGCCGGCAAGGGCAAGGAGCAGTACCGTAAGGACGATTTTTGTCGGCATGAATCCTCCCTAAAATCCAAGGTTTCGGTTCGACGTTCCGCCGGGGCCGGGGCCCGGGCGTTCCGGAATCCCGCCTCGGAGCAGGGGATTCCGGGTGAGGGAAACCAGCACGTCCTCGGCGGTGCGGAGAATGCCCTGCAGGTCGACAAGGAATGCGGCAAGCTGGGGAAGCTGGTCGGGGAGGAAGGCCGCCGTTTTTTCCAGCTCGGCCAGGGTCTGCGAGAGCGAGGCAAGCGATTTGACCAGGCTGGTGTAGGCCTCGCCTTCGCCGTCGAGGATGGACAGCAGGGTACCGTCCGGGTTGGCAAGCGAGTCGGAGACTTCCTTCATGTTGTCCAGCGTGGGGGTAATGCCCTTGGAAATGTCGTCCACGGCCCGGCCTATCCCGTCGGCCGCATCGGTAATGGACTGCACCAGCCCCTGAATCCCCAGGAAGGAGGAGCGGCTCCGGCTGCTTCCCTCCGTGCCGACCAGTGTCTCGTTCAGGGTGTCCAGCAGGTCAGCCAGCCGTTCCACGAGGGTACCGATGCCGTCCTCCTTTTGCGGCGGCCGCCCGAGGCCCATGGACACCAACTGCCGGCCCTCGGGGGAACCGAGCAGGGGAATGCTGCGGCCTTCGGGAATCGTCTCGCTGCCCAGGCCGGGGTACAGGATGAACTGGTTGCCCCCGAGCGCGGCGATGGGGCTCACCACCAGCTCGACCATGGTTCCCTCCCGCACCCTGTCGGTATAGGTATCGAAGACGATGAAACGGACCTCGACCCGGTCGTCCTCCGTAAGGGTAACCTGCCGAATCTGCCCTATGGTAAAACCCCGGTGATGGACCGGCATGTTCACGCTGAGGCCGACCGCCGAGTCGAAGTAGGTGTAGTAGGTGAGGTCGCGGGCGAACCAACGCTGGTTGGCCCCCAGCATGAAAAGGACGAACAGCATGCCGGCAAGAGCGGCCACGATGGAAACGCCGACGAGCTTGTCGGCAAAACGTATAGGCAGCCTCATGCGCTCTCCCTCGTTTCCCCGGTTTCCATTAGGCGGAGCAGGTCTTCGTCCCGGTTGCTGGAGTGGAAGCCGGCGGAATCCAGCTCTTCCTTGGAGAGCAGTTCCGACACCCTGCCACCGGAGACCAGAATCACCCGGTCGGCCAGCTTCAGTACGATCCTCGGATCGTGGCTTACGAATATCACCGTGCTTCCGGACTCCTTCATCCGCCTTACTATCTCCACAAGCCGGTCGGCGGACTTTTCGTCCAGGGATTCCGTCCATTCGTCGAGGAACAGAAGGTCCGGCCGAAGCACCAGGGAGCGGGCAAAGGCCACGAGCTTCTGCTCGCCCATCGAAAGCCCGGCCGGCCGTATTCCCAGTTCCCGCCGGTAGCCGACCTCGCCGGCCACCTCCATCACCCGCCGTTTTCGCTCCCGTTCGCCCATCTCCGGAAAGTGGAGGCGCAGGGGAAGTTCCAGTGTCTGCAGCAGGCTCTGGTTGGCCCAAAGAGCCGAGTCCTGGAAGACGAAGGCCGCTTCCTTGCGAAAGGCCAGGTTTTCCTGCCGGCTCATCCTGCCCAACGCCGTCCCCCGAAAAAACACCTCGCCACGACTGGGGATACAAAGGCCGGCCGCCAGCTTCAGCACCGTGCTTTTGCCGCCGCCCGAGGGCCCGACCAAAGCCGCCGCCTGCCCTTCCGGGAAGGCAAGGGAAACCCCGTCCACCAGCAGATTGCCCTGTGCGGAAAAATATACGTCCCGAAGCTCGATGATGTCGGCCATCAGGCGAACACCATGTAGTACAGGGCCGAAACGAGGATGTTGACGGCGATGCAGACGACGAAGGCCCGACTCACCGCGCGAAGGGCGGCCACCGGCACTTCGGTACTGGCCCTTTCCACCCCGAGCCCCTCGGTGATGGCGATGGTGGAGATGATCATCCCGAAGGCCAGGGCCTTGACCGTCGCCGTAACGATGTCCGGGACGGAAAAGCTCTGCAGCAGACTCCCGAAGTAGACGCCGGCCGGCAACGTGTGAAAGGCCTGGACAATAACAAAGGAACCGACCAGGCCGAAAACCGAAAAGTAGAAGTTCAGCAGGAGCAGCGAGACGATCATGGCGATGAAGCGGGGAACGGCAAGGTGCTCTATCGGATCGACCCCAACGGAAAGGTAGGCCTCGATCTCGTGGTCGATCACCATACCCGCCGTCTCGGTCGCGATGGCCGTGGCCGAGCGCGCGATGACGATCAGCGCGGTCAACAGCGGCCCCAGTTCCCTGGTAACCACGGCGACCAGCAGCGGGTACAGGAGCTGCTCCTGCGACACCATTCTAAGGAAGGGAAAGCCGATGCTGCTCACCGCCGCCCCGATGCCCAAGGCCAGCATCGCCGTGATGCCCATCGCCTGGGCAAAGGTGAAGTAAATTTGCATGACAAGCGGCTGCGAGGATATCCTCCGCTGTTTGAAAAACAACAGCGAGGAGGTAAGAATCCTTGCGAAGATACCCAGTCCGTAAACTAGCGGGACTCCGGCGGAATGCTTTGCCATGGCCGTGATAGTATAGCAAAAAAATTGCGAATAGAGTAGGGAATTCGGAGCGATGGTACGGAAATGGATTTTTAAGAAGAATCAACCACGGAGTTTCAATCTGTGGGGTACCCGAAGGTTAAACCGAGAATTGCTTCCGCATTATGCATTCCCTTGTCCCCGAAATGATTTTTCTGTATGCTTTCTTTCCATGAACGGAATAATAGAACCCAGGGTGCTGAAGGGATTCAGGGACTTTTTGCCGGCGGACGAAAGCGTGCGGCGACTGATGTCGGAGCGGATCGAGGCGGGCTTCCGCTCCTTCGGCTTCGTTCCCATCGACACGCCGGCCCTCGAGTATGCGGAAATCCTGCTGGGCAAGGGCGGCGGCGAGACGGAGAAGCAGATCTACCGCTTCAACGACCATGGCGGGCGGGATGTGGCCCTGCGCTTCGACCTTACCGTGCCCTTCGCCCGCTTCGTCGCCCAGCATTACGGCGAGCTGCACTTTCCCCTCAAGCGGTACCATATCGGGAAGGTCTGGCGGGGCGAGAACGCCCAGCGGGGGCGGTTTCGGGAGTTCACCCAGTGCGACTTCGACATCATCGGCAGCGAAAGCCCGGCGGCCGATCTGGAGATACTGCTGATGATAGGACATGCCCTGCGGAGCGTCGGTGCCGGCCCGGTGAGCATCCGGGTCAACCATCGGGGGCTGTTCAACCGATTCCTCGCCCGCATCGGCCGGACGGAAGCGGCGCCCCAGATACTGCGGATCGTGGACAAGGCGGCCAAGGTCGGCGAGGAGCGGACCGGCGAGGACCTTTCGGCCCTTGTCGGCGAGGCCGATGCGCGGCGGATCCTGGCCTTTACCGGAACGGCCGGCAGGGAAAGCTTCGGGGAAACCCTTGCCCGATTGCGGGAGCTTGCAGGCGGCGATTCCCCGGAGGCCGAAAGGCTGGCCCTGATCAAGGGCTTTATGGACAATGCCGACCCGGCCTCTGCGGAACTGCTGGTCCTGGACCCCTCGATCACCCGCGGGCTGGATTACTACACCGGCATCGTCTTCGAGACCTTCCTTGCCGACCTTCCCTCGATAGGCTCGATCTGTTCCGGCGGCCGCTACGACGATCTTGCCGGCCTGTACTCGAAGAACCGGATCAGCGGAGTGGGCTCCTCGGTGGGGCTGGACCGGCTGATCGCCGCATTGCAGGCCCTGGACCGACTTCCGGCGGAAACCGGTGCGGCGGTCCTTGCCATCGCCTGCCTTGACCCGGCCGACTCAGGCCGCTACCAGGCCCTGGCCCGGAACTTTCGGGAACGGGGCATTTCCTGCGAGGTCTTCACCGAACAGGCCGAACCGGTCAAGCAGTTCGTCCTTGCCGAGAAGAAGGGCATCAGGTGGATGCTTATCCCGGAGCGGCCGTTGGGAAAAAGCTTTACCCTGCGGGATCTGGCTTCCCGGGAGAACAGGCCGGGAGTTGATTTCGAGGGAGCGGCGTCCATCCTCCGGGGAACTCAAGACCGAGGATGACATACGGGTCTTTGTCGAGGCTCCGTCTCCGCCATGGTCATCTCCTTCGTCGTCTACCGCCTCATCCTCAACGCTATCTCAAGTTCGAGGACTACTTCGATCCCATCCTCGGCGGCAAAAAGCCTACACGGAAACAGGGAATTAAGAGGAAGAAGAGCCTCTTGCAAAACTCGGTTAGTTTTGCCGAGGCTATGCAGTTTCTCACCCTATGGGCTACGAAACGTGCATTTTTAGCGGTTGCACTTGCAAACCTGAAGT
>WQZW01000129.1 GCA_009780545.1 Treponema sp. | reverse complement strand
GTACATCACCCCGATCCGGTCGCTGATGTACTTGACCACCGAAAGTCCGTGCGAGATGAAGAGATAGGTGAGGTTCGCCTCCTCCTTGAGGTCGGAGAGCAGGTTCAGGATCTGGGACTGGATCGACACGTCCAGGGCAGAGACCGCCTCGTCGCAGACCACGAACTTGGGGTTCACCGCCAGCGCCCGTGCGATGCCGATCCGCTGCCGCTGACCGCCGGAGAACTGGTGCGGGTAGCGGTGGATCATGTACGGGGCCAGCCCGCACTTCTCCATCGCCGTCATCACGTGGTTCTGCAGGGCCTCGCCCTCGCCGGGGAAAAAGCCGTGGGCCAGCGGCCCTTCCCCGATGATCTGCCCCACGGTCATCCGGGGGTTCAGCGAGGAATAGGGGTCCTGGAAGATGATCTGCATGTCCCGGCGGAGCAGCCGCATCTCGTCGTAGCTCAGGCGGGCAAGGTCGATGCCCTCGTCCCGGAGGCTCTCCAGGTCGGCAAAGGTCTTCCCGTCCGTCCCGGGCCGGTCCCGCACCGCCTTTCGCAGGGCATCGAGCCCGGAGGTATCCCCCTTGCCGGAGCCGAAATAGCATTCATGGTAGGCGGCGGAAACCTCGGTATCGTTCTCGGCCAACAACAGCCCGCCGAAGATTCGGGCCAGGTCGCGAAACAGGTTCCCGGCCTCCTTCGGGTCCTTCGCCTTTCCCGCCGAATCCCCGGAGGCACGGTACAGGTCGCCGAGCCTCCGCTTCAGGGCCGGCAGTTTTCGGATCGATTCCAGGAGGTAGCCGGGCCTCATGTCGGCAAGCCGCTTGCCGTAAAACAGGGTGCGGCCCTCGGTCTGCGGGTACAGCTGCAGCAGGGTTCGGCCCAGGGTGGACTTTCCGCAGCCGGATTCGCCGACCAGCCCCAGCGTCTCGCCCGCATATATCTCCAGGTCGATGCCGTCGTTGGCCCGCACGAACATGTTCTTGTTTCCCTTGACCGGGAAGTACTTTTTGAGGCCGCGTATGCTGAGCAGGGATTTCCGGCCGGCCCCGTCCGAAGCCGGCGGCACGTTCCCGGCGAAGTCCCGGAACATCGGGGCAAGCCCTTCGGTCGGGCCGGACGTTTGGTTTGCGGTTGTCATCATTGATCCTTTTCCTTATGGGCCAAGGTTCCGCGTTCCTCTTTTTTCGGATAGAAGCAACGGACGCTGTGGTCGCCGGAAACTTCCAGGAAGGGCGGGCTTTCCTGCTCGCACTTGGGTTGACGGTACCTGCACCTCGGGGCGAAACGGCAGCCGGCCGGAATCGCCAGGGGATGGGGCACCACGCCGGGAATCGCCTGAAGCCGTATCCCCTGCGGCGTTTCCAGGTGGGGGATCGAGACCATCAGGCCCTCGGTATAGGGATGCGAGCATTCGCTTTCCGGGCCGAAGATCGTCCGCACCGGCGCCGTCTCGACGATCTGCCCGCAGTACATCACCGCGACGTCGTCGGCCATCTCGTTGATCACGCCGAGGTCGTGGGTGATGAACAGGATCGAGGTGCCGTTTTCCCGCCGCAGTTCGTTCATCAGCTTGAGGATCTGGGCCTGGATCGTTACGTCCAGGGCCGTGGTCGGCTCGTCGGCGATGAGCACCTTGGGCCGGCAGGCCAACGCCATGGCGATCATCACCCGCTGCCTCATTCCCCCGGAAAGCTGGAACGGATACTGTTTCGCCACCTTCTCCGGGTTGGGAATCTGCACGTCGGCGAGCATCTTCACCGCTTCGGCATGGGCCTGCTTTTTGTCCATCCCCTGATGCACCATGAACGATTCCCCGATCTGCTTTTCTACCTTGAACACCGGGTTCAGGCTGGTCATCGGTTCCTGGAAGATCACCGAAATCTTGTTTCCCCGTATCTTGGTGATCTCCTTGACGGAAAGCTCGGTGAGGTCCTGCCCCTCGAAGAATATCTTGCCGGAGGCTATGTAGCCGTTTCCGTCCAAGAGCTTGAGGATGCTCATCGCCGAGACCGATTTCCCGCTCCCGCTTTCCCCGACGATGCCCAGGGTGCGGCCCGCCTCTATCGCATAGGACACCCCGAACACGGCCTTCACCAATCCCCGTTTGGTGGTGAAGTATGTATGAAGGTCCCTGACTTCCAAAAGTGCCATAGTTTCCTACCGATCGTTTGATTTCGGGTCGATTGCGTCCCGCATCCCGTCGCCCATCGCGTTGATGCTGATCACCGCGAGCCCCAGGACCGAAGCGGGGAACACCCACCGCCACCAATAGGTGCGGATCACCACGGAGTCCACGCATTTGTTCAGCATGTTGCCCCAGGTCGGGGTCGGCTCGATTACCCCGAAACCCAGGAACGACAGGGTCGATTCCAACAGCAGGCAGGTGGCCATGCTCAGGGTCAGACTGACCAGGATCACCGGCAGCACGTTGGGCAGGATATGCTTGAAGATGATGAACCGTTCCCGGATGCCCATCGCCTTGGCCGCCGTGACGAACTCGTTTTCCTTTTCCGAGAGGATCTGCCCCCGGGTAAGGCGGGCCAGGAACGGCCAGTTCAGGAAGCCGAGAATCACCATGATCATGATCACCCGTCCGGTTTCCGGCACCCGGTTGGCGACCACCGCCGAAAGGATGATCGCCAGGGGCAGGAAGGGGATCGAGTTGATCACTTCGGCGAAACGCATCACGAACATGTCGGTCTTGCCCCCGAAATAGCCGGAAAGCCCGCCGAGGACGACGCCGATGATGCCGGCTATCACCACGGAGATGAAGCCCACGGTAAGGCTTACCCGCCCGCCGTAGACCAATCGGGTGAACACGTCCCGGCCCCACTGGTCGGTGCCCATCAGGTAGCCGCTTTGCCCCCAGGTAACGACCTTGCCGTCCGCTCCGACGGCAGCGTTCTGGTAGTAATCGACGAAGATGCGGTCAAAGTTGCCCGATCGGGGATATTTGCTCTGGCCGAAGGCGTTTTCCCCCCAGGAGACGGCCCGTCCGTCGTCGAGCAGGGCGGTAAAGTGGGTCCGGCCGCCTTTGAGACTCTTCACATGGCCCTGTATCTCGGGCGGCACGGTAAAGGCGGCATGGTTGTCAAGCCCCCAGGTCAGCACGGTGCCGTCGAAAAGCACGACGGCGGCGACGTAGTCCGTCGAGGCGATCCCGACGGCCCTTCCATGGGCGGCCTCGGGAACTCGGGTAAAGAACGAGTCGGAGGCGGTAAGGGCCACGACGTCGCCCGACTTGGTCAGGGCGACTATCGTGGAGATGTTGATGGCGAAGTCGGCGAAGTTGCCCTGGTTCTCCCCCGGCCTGAAGCTGAACAGGTTGGTGTTGCCCCAGAAGTGCAGGGCACCCTGATCGTCCAGGGCCGCCGTTACCTGGTACCCGGCCTGAATTCCCACGACGGTCCTCCTTCTTAGGAGGTCCGGAACGTCGAGTATTCCCATTCGGTTGTTCCCCCAGGCATGGATACGTCCGTCGACGCCGACGGCAACGACATGGTCGAAGCCCGCCGACACCGTCCGCAGGGGGCCCATATCCTGAGGAACGTCGTTCTTCACCTTGGCCGGCTGCGTTCCCCACATATGGAGGTTGCCGGCCCGGTCGATCCCGGCACCGAAGGTCGAGCCGAAGTCCATCGTGGCGAAATCGTTCACGAGGGGACGGGGAAGGGAAAGGTAGTTGAACGCCGGCGGCAGGTTCGACCTCGTCGAGTCGGTGTAGTTGAGGTCTATGGGCAGGATGAAGGACAGCGCGAAGCAGGCCACGAAGACGAAGAGAAAAACGACCACCCCGGCAAGGCTCAGCTTGCGGGAAAAGAAATTCCGCAGGGCCGTCCTTCCGGGACTCTGAACCAGTTCCTCCCGGACCAAAGCGGCTTCCCGTTCCGCCGTTCCGGGGACATCCTCCACCTTTTCCATTTTTCCTCCTCCAAAAACTTTCCGGAATTCGGCCGCCCGGCAACCCTTACTGGAGTCTCACCCTGGGATCGACCACGGTGTACAGAATGTCGATGATCAGGTTTCCGATAAGCCCGAGAAATACGTAGAACATCCCCACCGTCAGGGCGACTGCAAAATCGAAGAGCCGGATGGAACTGAGCATGAGCAGCCCCATTCCGTTCCATGAAAAAATGCTTTCCACCAGGATGGACCCGCCGAAAAGCCCCATGAACCAGCCTACCAGAACGGTAACGAAGGGAATAAGGGAATTGCGGAAGGCGTGCGAGTAGATGACCACCTTTTCCGAAAGGCCCTTGGCCCGCGCCGTCCTTACGTAGTCCATACGCAGGGCGTCGATCATCGTCGCGCGTATATAGCGGGCAAGCGAGGCAAGGCTGGTAATGACCATGACGAAGACCGGCAGCACCATGTGGCGCGCCCGGTCAAGGAAAAGCGCCGGCCCGCTTCCCTGAATTCCCGGCGTGTTCGACCCGGCGATGGGAAACCACTGCAGCAGGATGGAGAAAATAAGGATGACCACCAGCGCGGTGATAAAAACCGGGATGCTCACCCCGAGAATGGTAAAAACCTGCACCGAGCTGTCGTACACCGTGCCCTTTTTAACCGCGGTGGTTATCCCCAGCGGGATCGTTATGGCAAAGACGAAGATCATCGTGATGACGTTAAGGCGTATGGTGTTGGCCATGGGCGCGCGGATGAGCCGGGCCACCGGCTGCCTGTGGACGAAGGAACGTCCGAAGTCGCCCGTCAGCATCCTGCCCATCCATTTGAAATACTGCACGAAAAGCGGTTGGTCCAGTCCCATTTCCTGCCTGATCACTTCCTTGTAGCGTTCGAAGTCCGCCGGCGTCATCTCCTGCTGCATACCTTCGGTATACAGCGAGACCTGATCCACCGGCGCAAGGTTGTAGATGAAAAACATTATGACGGACGTGATGAGGAAAACGAAAACGATATAGATGATACGCCGTATAATGTAGTTCAGCATTTTTCCCTCCTTACTCCACCCAGGCTTCCATCATAGCGAAGTACCAGGGGTACAGCGCGGTCCGGCTGTAGTTCTTGACCTTGGAGTTGAAAAAGTCGTGGTAGTTGTCCGAGTACAGGGGAATGTCCGGCAGTACCTCGTTGTAGCGTTTGACGAAATCCAGCCAATGGCGGGAATAGGTCGCATAGTCGCCCGGCGTGGTGTTCCGCATCGCCTGGGTGGGCGCGTCCAGCTCGGGGTCGATGATGCGGTTGGTGTTGTAGGGCCCGAACGTCGCCGGATCCGGCGTGTAATAGTACCAGGGGGAATCTATCACGTCGAACCCGACCCCGCCGTTGATCATGTTGTAGCGTTTGGTCCCGGTGCCGTACAGGGCGTTGCTGAAGGCCGTGGAATCGCCCCATTCCTGCCTAAGCTCGATACCGACGCTGCGGGCATTCGCCGTAACGAAGGTGGCCAGCATCTCGCCGACCTTGTTGGAATCC
>WQZW01000128.1 GCA_009780545.1 Treponema sp. | reverse complement strand
TTTTGTGCGGTTTAGGTTGGGGAAGAGATTCAACCACGGAGTTACACGGAGAACACGGAGTTTCAGTTCGAGATTCTGGGGTAAATTTGGAGAAGTCGCGGATATATGTCGGAAGTCCAGCCGGTCCGCCTCCTCCTTCCCTCCGTGAAACTCCGTGTCCTCCGTGGTTTTGAATGCAAAAACGGAATCCGGGGTGCGACACTTGAGTAAATGCTGTTGCCCTGCCGTTTTCCCCGTTGTTCCCTGCCTTCGTATTCGGGGCGTCCGGATTCCGCCGTTTATGGTAGAGTTGTTGTTTTTTTGGGAGAATGGTTGTACAATGGTTCACATGAAAAGAAATAGCATAGGTACGTTAAATCTGTCCGTTTTTGGAAGATCCGTTCTTTCGTCCGCAGTTTTGCTCCTCATGCTTTCGTTTTTACCGATCGGTTGCACGTCCGAGATCGAAGTTCCGGAGATACGGGAGCGGCCTTACCTGGACGGGAAAGTTAAGATAGTCGGAGAGGCGATCGTAGGCTACGAGCTTACGGCGGAGGTGGACGAGACCACGGTGAAGATCGACGAGATTTCCGATCTCTCCTACCAATGGCTGCGGGAAGAGGAACCGATAGCCGGAGCCGCTTCGCATACCTACACGCTTCAGGATAGCGATAAGGATCACATCGTGGCCGTAAGGGTAAAGCGCACCGGTTATGCCGGGAGCATTACCAGCGCGCTGGAGGAGAAGGTCGGCGAAAACACCGGGCTGCCCGTTCTGACGGGCGAGGTAAGGATTTTCGGGGAAGCCGTCGTGGGGCAGACGCTGACCGCCGATACCGACGGAATTCAAGTTGCCGGGGGCGGATTTTTCTTTTTTGAATGGTCCAGGGGGCAGGACAAGATAGAGGGATCGAATACGCGGACCTACCAGATACAAAGCGGCGACGTCGGTAATACCTTTACGGTGGAGGTTACCCATTCGGCATACGACGGGCGACGCACGAGCCTTCCCACCCAACCGGTAACGTTTCCGGCCCTGACCGGAACGGTAGGCATAACCGGCGAGGCAAAGGTCAACGAGACGCTGACCGCCGATACCTCATCCCTCGGAGGTTCCGGAACGATTTCCTTCCTCTGGCTTCGCGACGAGGCGGCGATTTCCGGCGCGACCGGCAACACGTACAAGGTCCAGGCCGTCGACGCGGGGCACAAGATAACGTTGACCGTATCCCGTGCCGGCAATGCCGGGAGCGTAACCAGCTTGCCCACGGCTACCGTGATTGCGGAGGGCGAACCGGAACGGCCCGTTCTGACAGGCGAGGCAAGAATTTCCGGGGATCCCGTCGCGGGACAGACGCTGACGGCCGAAACCGACGGCATTACGGCCACGGAGAGCGGGAATTTCTCCTTCCAATGGTACAGGAGCCAGAACAAGGTAGAGGGAGCGAACGGCAAAACCTACCGGCTGCAGGGTGGCGATTCCGGCCATATCTTCGTGGTGGAAGTTGCCCATTCGGCATACGACGGGCGATGCCTGAGTTCTCCCACCGAACCGGTAACGCTCCCCGCCCTGACGGGAACGGTAAACATAACCGGGGAGGCAAAGGTCAACCAGACGCTGACCGCCGATACCGCGTCCCTTGGAGGCTCCGGAACGATTTCCTACGGCTGGCTTCGCGACGAGGCGGCGATTTCCGGCGCGACCGGCGGCACGTACAAGGTTCAGGCCGCCGACGTGGGGCATAAGATCAAGGTAAGCGTATCACGCACCGACAATTCCGGAACCGTAACCAGCCCGCCCACGGCAACCGTGGTCAAGGACGATGCCGAGGACGGCAGCAGCCCGGCGGTTATCAGGAAGGACCTTGAGGACCTCGAGCTGATGCAGTACACCGCCGCCGACGCTCTCATCGTGGATGCGACAGGCGGCCAGCTTTCCTACCAATGGTTCCAGGCGGACAGTAGGACCGGCGCCGGAAAACCCATAGCCGGCAAAACGAACGCCGCCTACGTTCCTTCCAGCGACGTTCTGGGAACTTCCTATTTCTACGTGGAGATCACCAACGTCGATTATTGGCCCGAGGGACTGGGGCCGACGACGATCAAGAGCCGCGTGGCGGAAGTGCGGATAATCGAGAACACCGGAGGCAGCGGAATCGGCTCGCCTGAAACCTCGCCGGATGCGGTGGTGGCAAGGCTGGAAAGCTACCTGTCGAAAGCGGACTTCGAGTCGCTGTTCCCCCTGCGGATAGGTTCGCCGGGCTGGAGGCAGTACATGCAGGACAACTACGGGCATGCCGCCTTCCCCAACTGGCAGAGTTACGAGGACTATTACTCCTACGACAACCTCAAGGAGGCGATTCGGGAGCTGGCGGCCTGGGGCTACGTGCTGGAGACCCGCAACCTGCCGGGCGGGCTGACCAACTACAACTCCAGGGGCTACATCGTCAACAAGGCTTCCGGCAGGACCTACCCGGTGTTCGAGGAGGACGGATTCAACGCCGAGTGGAACCAGTCCAAGCCGGTGATAAAGACCGTGGTAGACTACGGATCGTTCATCAATTCGGTCATCGACAACGACAACCGCAGGGAACTGGCCGGACTTCTGGCGAACATGGCCCACGAGACCGGTGCCGGCTGGGAAGGCGCACCGGGCGGCGAGGAGCGCTGGGGCTTCTTCTTCAACGAGGAAGTCTCCGTGGTAACCGGAGGCGGCTACACTGACAGCTACACCAGCCACGAAAGCGTCGAGTATCCCCCTGTTCCGGGGCAGAGCTACCACGGACGCGGCGGAATCCAGCTTTCGTGGAACTACAACTACGGACCTTTCAGCATCCTGGCCTTCGGCGACAAGAACGTCCTGCTGCAGGACCCCGGCCGGGTGGCACGGGAAGGCAAGCTGGGCTGGATGAGCGGCATTTGGTTCTGGATGACCCCGCAGCTGCCCAAGGCAAGCTCCCATGACGTGATGCAGTCCACCTGGAAACCTGAGGGCATTTTCCAAAGCGGCGCCGCCAAGGGCGTCACCTGGGGCTTCGGGGCGACCATCAACATCATCAACGGCGGCTTCGAGGCCGGCGGGCGGCAGAAACAGCGCAGGATCAACCACTACCGGGATCTTACCGGTAAGACCGGCGCGAATATCAGCGGCGAGAAGCTGGATACGGTCGGAATGTCCCCGTGGACCTGATGCCGGGTTTCGCCTAAGGAAGGTACGACGGATATGCGGGATCGAAAATCCGCATATCCGTTTTTTATGCGGACGGAAACTTCGCGATGGGTCGGTTGACATGTTTTCCCGTCTTTAGTATGCTGGGAGAAATGGCGGCATAGCTCAGTTGGTAGAGCAAACGGCTCATATCCGTTCGGTCATAGGTCCGAGTCCTATTGCCGCTAATCGTTTCGAAGGTACCAATGGAAAAAGACAAGATTCTGGAACAGGCAGCCCATTTGGTCGAAACCTTCAGGGCCGAGCTTGGAAAGCGCATCGTGGGCCAGACGGAGATGCTGGACGGGCTGCTCACCGGGCTGGTAGCCGGCGGGCATGTTCTTTTGGAGGGGGTTCCCGGCCTGGCCAAGACGCTGGCCGTCAAGAGCCTGGCCGAACTTTCCGGCCTGGACTTCCGCCGCATACAGTTCACCCCCGACCTTCTGCCGGCGGACCTTACCGGCACGCTGATCTGGGATCAGGGGAAGGGGGCCTTCTCGGTAAGGCGGGGGCCGGTCTTCGCCAACCTTATCCTTGCCGACGAGATCAACCGCGCGCCCGCGAAAATGCAGTCCGCACTGCTGGAGGCGATGGAGGAACGGCAGGTTACCATAGGCAAGGTCAGCTATCCCCTGCCGGACCCTTTTTTCGTTCTTGCGACCGAAAATCCCATCGAACACGAAGGAACCTACTCGCTGCCGGAAGCGGAACTCGACCGCTTCCTCCTGAAACTCCTGGTGAGCTATCCCACGCCCGAGGAGGAACTGGCCATCGTGAGGGGGAGTCCCGGCATTGCTGGAGGGGGCAGGTCCAAAAAGGAACCGCTGGCCCCGCTGTTGGACCTTCGTTCCCTGACCTTCCTCAGGCAGGCGGCGGACCTGATCCACGTCGACGAGAAGATTGCCGAATACATGGTCTCGATAGTAACGGCCACCAGGCCGGTTTCCGACCGTCAGTCGCCCGGAGCGAGGGCCAGGCCGTCGGACGGGCTGCACCGGTACGTTTCCTTCGGTGCGTCCCCCAGGGCCTCCATAGCCCTTTCCCGCTGTTCCCGAATCGCCGCCCTCTTTGCCGGCAGGGAGTTCGTCTCCCCGGAAGAGGTGAAGAAGACGGCGTTCCCCGTACTACGGCACCGCATCGTGCTTTCCTACGAGGCCGAGGCCGATTCCCTGGACGCCGACACGGTGATCTCCCGCCTGCTCTCCCACGTCCCGGTACCCTGATGGACCGGCGGGAACTGCTCGGCAGGATACGCCGGCTTCTCCTCCTGGCCGAGGGCCTCGCCGCGAGCATGCTTGCCGGCGGCTTCCGGTCGGTCTTTCGGGGCCAGGGCATGGAGTTCGACGAGGCCAGGCATTACCAGTGGGGCGACGATGCGCGTTCGATAGACTGGAACGCCAGCACCAGGCTCGGGGCCCCCTTCGTCAAGGTCTTTCGGGAGGAGCGCGAGCTGGGGCTGTTCCTGCTGCTGGACACCTCGGCCTCGATGCGCGGCGGGATGTCCCGGCCCTTCGGTGCGGGTGCCGGAGACCGGAGGCCGAGCCCCTACGAGCAGGCCCTGATCGCCTCGGCCCTGGTTACCTTCGCCGCCGACCGGAACGGCCAGCGGGTCGGGGCCTTCCTCTTCGACCGCGAGATCGACCGGGTTTTTCCCCCCCGCACCGGCCGGCGGAACGTGCTGGCCTTCCTCTCCGCCGCCCTGAAGTACCAGGATGCCGGTGCCGCCCCCTCCCAAACGGACCTGCCGGGAAGCAACCTCCGCGCCGCCATAGCGGCGGCGAACCTTCTTTTGAAACGGAAAAGCCTCGTGGTCCTGGTCTCCGACTTCCTCAGCATAGGCTGGGAGCAGGAGCTGGGGCGGCTTGCCGGGCGGAACGACGTCGTCGCCGTCCGGGTTTTCGATCCCGTCGAGGGGAACCTGCCGGACCTCGGCCTGCTGGAAGCGGCCGACCCGGAAACCGGCACGATGATCGCCGCCCCCACCGGCTCGGCCTCCTTCCGCGAGGCCTGGCGGGCCTGGCACCGGGAACGGGCGGAACTCTGGCGGAAGCTCTGCCGCCGTGCCGGTGCAAGCCTCCTGGAACTGCCGGTGACTGAGGATGCCGGGGCGGTTTTGACCCGGTTCTTCGGGAATAGGTAGGAACCGGCAGTTCTCCGCTTAACCTTAGGCTGAATCACGGATTAAAACTCCGTGGTTGCTTCTTCTTCCAGGTTGAAGAATTGTAACCACGGAGGACACGGAGTTACACGGAGGGAAGAGGAGTTT
>WQZW01000127.1 GCA_009780545.1 Treponema sp. | reverse complement strand
TTTCGTAGTCCTCCTCGGCAAAGTACAGCACGCCGAGATTGTTCCAGGCCTTGGGTTGCGAATCGTCCTGTTGCAGGGCCGTATCGTAACACTGCCTGCTCAGCTCGAACTCGCCCTTTTCGTAGTGGATCAGCCCCAGCGAAAGCCAGGCCTCGGTAAGGCCCACGTCGAGGTTGAGCGCATACCGAAAGCTGTCGGAGGCCAGTTCGTAACTGCCGGTCCGCTGCTGGGCGATTCCCAGGTTCAGCCAAAGCACCGGATTGCCCGGCTCCCGCTCCAGCGCCCTGTGGAAAAGGTCGATTGCCTCGTGGGGCCGGTTCGCCTCGGTAAGCGCGATCGCCGTACCGTTAAGCGTGGCTATTGTTTCCATCTGCGGCCAGTATACCCTAGCCGGGGGGATTGGGGAATGCTACCGGTAGTGAATGCCGGGTCTCAGGCTAACGGGGAATCCCGTACCTTGCGATGAAGGCCAGCGCGCGTTCCATGCCGTCCCTCGGGTGAACCCAAAGATCCGGCGGAAAACCGACGCCCTCGAACCGGGCAAGGTCCGGGCGGAGCGACAGGCGGTCCGACCCAAACCTTACCTCAAGCCCGCTCTGGGGCAGCATCGCCGGAATAACTCCCCCGGTAAGCCGTACCCCTGCGGTGTTCACCCCGGCAACGACGACGTTTTCCATCTGCATAAGATCGGAAAGAAAAATCTCTCCGGCGGAACTTACGCTGCCGTCGATCAGGACGATCACCGGGGTATCGTTCGGAATCAGCTTTGGATCCGGATATTCTTCCGGCAAAAGCCACATCGGGCCGCGCTCGGGATCCTCGCTCCATTCGCCCAATGCGGTCGAATACCAAGGCAGAAAATCAAACGTAAGATCATCATCGTCGGAAGCGGAGGGATCCTCCGACAGGGCCTCGTTCGTATGGGTCGCCAGCGCGAAGGCTACAAGGCCCTGATCCTGGGGCGGATGGCCGGAAAAACCCCTGACCCATTCGAAACCCAAAAGCCCCGAGCCGCCGTAGTTCCACCTCATATCGATAATCAGCGCAGGCCTGCCCCGCGCGTTTTCCCCGACCTTGAAGAAATTGACGTGCTCCTCGTACATTTCCCGCCGGCCGGTCCACGGGCCCCACATGCTCCTGTTTTCAAGAACGGTTATCCCCCTGATATTCCGCTCCTCGATCAACGGACGATCCTCGACCGGGCGCGGATCGTAACGCCAAGGCGTGTTAACTTTGTTAAGCGCGAGGTCATGCGAAATTACCGCACCGGTGGCAACGTTTTCAAGAAGGAGCGTAACGTTTACCGATGCCATTTCCCTCCCGTATCGTGCCGACTCCGAAAGAAGACCGAAGGCGTAGGCGATTTCCCCTTCCCTCGTGATCGTGGGGACGATGCAATCCGCCGGTTCGCCGTCGGTAAACGTTATTTCAAGGATTTTGTGAACGGCACCGTAAATCGTCATTTCGTATCCGTCGGCCGTGTCGCGCACGACAAAGTCGTCGTTCAAAAACGCCGATTGAGGGGGAGCGCGAAAAGAAAACGTGTGAAGAAGAAAATGATTGTCAAAAATTATTTCCTGAAGGGGACGGGCGAGAATCCCCAGTAACGTATCGACGGAGATTACGTCCTCCATTTCGGCAAGCCGCTTATGCATCGCGTCGCGCAGGGGTCGAAAAACCGCGTCGCCGCCGAAATAGCCGTAACCGGCGTAACCGTAGCGCAAAATGTCAAAGAAAAAATCTATGTCGGAGGCGGCTTCGGCACGGGTAACCGTTCCCTCGGGAACGCCCTCCGGGGGGTTTCTTAAGTCGTACCAAGCATGATGTTTGTCGGCAAGCTCCCTTACGGCGGCGGCTATGCGCAGATCTTCTTCCATAGTAAAGCCGCGCGTCAAAAGTCCCTCGGCGGTTTCCCAAAAATCCGGGGCGAGCGGCGCAAAAACGTTCGCGCGGTTGGCGTCGATTATCTCGTGCAGGAGCGCCGGCATTTCAATCCCGCTTATGTCGATGGCATCGTCGGCCGCGCTCTTTCCGCAGGAAACGAGCAGGAGAGCCGCAATGACGGCCGGCACGGGGAAAATTCTTTTCATTTTTTGTTCCTTTAGGGCTTTGTCATGGGCACAGCATTCCCTGAAACCGTCGGCTTCAGGGAATGCCGGCTAAACCGCTACCGCATTACTTCATGGACGGTTCGGCAACTGATTTCTACCCTCTGTAGGTACTGTAGCTCTCGCCAATATTTCCGCCGCCGCTGGGGGGAACCGGGCCGTTCCCAAATGTTCCGTCATCATTCATAGGCCAATTGTCAACGACCTCAGTGCTCGGCAACCCAGATTCGGCCAGTTTCAGGCTACCAAGTCCAATTCCGGCCCCTGCGACACTCAAGACCACCGCAACAACAACCAGTTTGCCAAAGAGTTTTTTCATCGCTTCTCTCCTTACAGCTACGCTTTTGCGTGCCATCGCCTCCAACTACGTTGGCCCAGTGCTCCGGTCACACATCTTTTGGTTACGTACCCACTTCTGTCTAAAAAAGTAAGTACCCGACTTTCCTTCATTATACCACGGCCTGATTTTATGTCAATGATTTTTGTCTTTATTTATCCGTATATCGAATGCTCCGTCAAACGGAACGGGGGATTCCATACCTTCCCTGCCGGAACGCAGATTCGGTCCCGTTGCCATTTCTTACCCTACGACTCCGGATACAATGGACAAAACCCGCAAAGCCTTCTATTATGTAGCCGGGGAGTTGAACATGACAGTACATGATTTTACCGTCAGGGGAACGGACGGGCAGGAGGTTTCGCTGGGGACCTTTGCCGGCAAGGTGCTTTTGATCGTGAACACGGCGACCAAGTGCGGCCATACCAAGCAGTATGCCGCCTTGCAGAAGCTGTACGGGGACCTTAAGGACAAGGGCTTCGAGGTGCTGGACTTTCCCTGCAACCAGTTCGGCGGGCAGGCACCGGGAACCGACGAGGAGATCGGCGAATTCTGCACGACTAAGTACGCCACGAGTTTCCCCCGCTTCGCCAAGGTCGCCGTCAACGGCAGGAACGCGATCCCCCTGTACGCCTTCCTCAAGGAACAACAGCCGGGCGAGCTGGAAGCCGGCAGGATCAAGTGGAACTTCGCCAAGTTCCTGGTCGATAGGGCCGGCAACGTCGTCGCCCGCTACGCATCGGACCGGAAGCCGGAAACCCTGGAAGAGGACATCCGCAAACTTTTGGAAACGTAACCGGAAGGAGGAAGTATGAAGACGATTTATCTGGCAGGCGGCTGTTTCTGGGGGACCGAAAAGTACCTTGCCCTGATTCCCGGCGTGCTTGCCACCGAGGTCGGCTACGCCAACGGCAGGACGGAAAACCCGACCTACGAGGACGTGTGCCGCAACGATTCAGGCCATGCGGAAACGGTGAAGGTGGATTACGATCCGGAGCGGATCAGCCTGACCTTCCTGCTGGACCGCTTCTACGAGGTCGTCGATCCCCTCAGCCTCAACCGTCAGGGCGGCGACGTCGGGACACAGTACCGCACCGGCATCTACTTTACCGACCCGGCGGACGAGGATGTCGTCCGGGGTTCCATAGCCCTGCTGCAGGAAAGCCACGAACGGCCGGTGGCCATCGAGGTGAAGCCCCTTTCGCAGTTCTTTCAGGCGGAGGAGTACCACCGGAAGTACCTGGACAAGAACCCGGCCGGCTACTGCCACATCGGCCGGAACAAGCTCGAGGCGGCAAAGCGCGCGGTGGACACGGCGACCCGCTACCGGCCGGCGGAAAAGGCCGAGCTGCGCAAGACGCTGTCCGACATGCAGTTTGCCGTTACCCAGAACAACGCCACCGAACCGCCGTTCCGGAACGAGTACCACGACAAGTTCGAGCCCGGCATCTACGTGGACATTACCTCCGGCGAACCGCTGTTCCTGTCCACGGACAAGTTCGAGTCCGGCTGCGGCTGGCCGAGCTTTTCCCGCCCCATCGCCAAAAAGCTGATCACCGAACTGGAGGACACTTCCTACGGCCGCAGCCGCACCGAGGTACGCAGCACCACCGGAGACGCCCACCTGGGCCATGTCTTCGATGACGGGCCCGCGGAACGGGGCGGCCTGCGGTACTGCATCAACAGCGCCTCGCTCCGCTTCGTCCCCAAGGACAAGATGGCGGAAGAGGGCTACGGGCATCTGCTGTCGCAAATCGAATAGTAATGAGTAACAATGAGGCGGGGCGCTGCCCCGCAACGCCCCGCCTTTATCTACTCAACGTTGACTTCCGGGCCGGGAGTTGCGATTACTCGATCTTCTCCAGCCGGTACTCGTCGGCAAGTTCCCCTTCGATGCGGTTCCCTTCGATATCCATCTGGAGGAGGAAGCCCTCGCCGACCCAATAGGTCGCCGGCCCGTCCCCGATGCCTTCAAGGGTAACGTGGCTGCCGGCCTTATTCCATCCGAAAGTTCCCTCCGAAGTGAAAACCCCTTCGCGTCCCACGTACTCGACCACCTTTTCGAAGGTGCCGCCCCTGTTCAGCGTGATCTTTACGCGCATCCCGGAACCGCCGGCCGAAGGCAGCGTCCCTTCGTACGTTCCCCACCAGTCCAGGCTGTCCCTGGAACCATGCGGGCCCGAGGTCCGCCCCCCGACCGAGGCACAGGAAACGATCATCCCACAGGCGACGACAAGGCCCGCCAGCACAAGCACCGACAATCCTACTTTTTTCATTTGAACTCTCCTTCGCAAATTTTCACTACCCAAGAGGATAGGCGAAATTTTCCAAAAAGACAACGGGGCGATTTTTCCTTTTGCCAAAGCGCGCGGTCCGCATCGCCTTTCCGGAATTTGCCGCGGATCGAATCCTGTTTTGAAAAAATTCTGGTCGCAGGCATAATTTATTAGTATTTTATTACGACTGCCCAAAACAAATCTACGGTTTAGCGGGCATCGGTGCCGTGTATTCGGCTGATGAACAAAGGGACGCTTCCGGAACGACGGGTTTCGGAACGGTCGAAAATTTCATGCGAAGCACAAGGAGAAAAAATGGCAAAGAAAGGTCTGTTGGTTTTGGTTTTGGCTGCGTCGGTAGCCGGAGGGATTTTCGCACAGGAAACGGCGGGAACCCAATGGTGGCTTTCCGGCGAACTGAGTCTTGTGGGCGGGGGACTTCGCGCAGAGTACATGGTGTCGGACAAACTGTCCTTGAGCCTGAACGCCTATTGGACGACGCTGATCATCTTCAACGAACTCGGGACCAATGTCGTGGCACGCTACTATCCGTGGGCCGGCAACTTCTACCTCGGGCTCGGGCTCGGTTATTCCTGGCATACATCAACGACGACCATTACCTCGGAAGAACTGAAAACCGTCGTTCCGCAGGATTCCGCCCTTCAACCTTTAGGGAACGAAATCGGGCTTCTCTCCAACGAAGGTCTCGGCATCGTGCCCGAAATCGGCTGGAGGGTCGACGTGGGCGC